>NZ_JAUBTS010000018.1:89481-123507 GCF_036705105.1 Microcoleus sp. B9-D4 | reverse complement strand
TTGTTATTGTGGGATGGGCGTCCCGCCCGTCCTTTTTGGACGGGCGGGACGCCCATCCCACAAAATTGTGGAAGTTATTTAATTCTCATTCCTTAGTTGGGTTTACTTAATTAGCTGCGATTAAGGATTAAGAACGGTTTAAGACTTTTCGCTTGCAGTAGATTTAGGAAACTTGCACTTTACCTCAATTTCTAAGTTGCCTTCTGCTGAACCTTCCGTAATGTAAGGGATGCCAGCTTTGCCACCCATTTTGATACCAAATTTCAGTGTTAGTTCTTCAACCTCAGCCGCACCAAAATCTTTAAAAGCCGTGACAGCATACATAGCATAACTGCGAATTAGCACGCGAGCTTGCTGCATCCGGTTAATCGCATCGCTTCGCACGTCCCTCTCTTCGTCAAAAGGACTATCCTCCTGTGAGGTTGCAGCTTCGTCAATTGTGAATTCGTATACTTCACCATCTGCTTTAAAAGCGAAACGCTGTAATTCTGACATAATGTTACCTTTTGTTAAGTTTATGTAGAGTTTGCTTAAAGATCGAGCTTGCTTCCAGAAAGTTGAGTTATTCTAGCGATAGAATTAAAACAGCTATTTAGGGTGCGTGTCAACTAAGGCAGTATTTTTTTAAATCCAGGTTGAACTAAATGGCTCGTTACGCCCTTGTTATTGGTATTGCTCAGTATCAAAGCTCCAACCTCAAACCCCTCTCTAAAGCGGCTACTGATGCTGAAGTTGTTGCACGGGTATTAGAGGAATATGGCCAGTATACTGTTACTCGACTGCCACATCGCTGGAACGCTGAGACCCAACGTTTTGAAGTAGCACCGCAAAAAAGTGTTTCTGCTGATGAGGTATGTGAAGCTCTGCAAACTTTGCTCTTGGAACAAGGTACGAAAAGTGATGTACTGATTTATTTTGCCGGTCACGGTCTGACTTTTTTTGATAACTTGGGGGAGCAAAAAGGAGCATTGGCTACTTCTGACTGTCAAGTGGAAGTCGTGGGAAGACAGGTGGTCAATTATAAATACGGGATTGATTTGTCAAGCCTCAATCGGCTAATTAAGAAGTCAGATATGAGCAGTTTGGTAATGTTGTTGGACTGCTGTCATAGTGGATATTTTCTTGAAAGTCAGCTAGTGCAACAAACTTTAACCGCTTTCAGTACACAAAAGGATTATTATTTAATTACGGCTTGCCGGAGTTTTGAGACTGTAAAAGCTTTGGCTGGGGAAGCGCACGCCATTTTTACAGGAGCTTTGCTGAAGGGTTTGGCATCGGAAAATGCTAGTAGAAATGGGCAGGTCAGTGGCGATCGCCTATTTGATTATATCAGCAATGAACTTAAGGGCACTCAGTGGGGGCAAGAAGCGATTCGTATGGGCTGGGGCCGCTGCATTACTCTGGTAACGTATCCGCAACTAGAGACTTCGGCTACTGAAATTACTTTCGATCGCACAAATCCCTATCTGGGACTCTCTGCTTTTGAAGCTGAACAAGAGAAGTATTTTTGTGGGCGGGAAGAAGCAGTTCGGACACTGATTACTCACCTGACAAATAGCCGTTTTTTATCCGTTCTCGGCTATTCTGGTTCTGGCAAATCTTCTTTAATTAAAGCGGGATTGCTGCCACAGTTAAGTCAGGATAGAATTCCTGGCAGCAGTCAGTGGCCGGTTGAATCTTTTACTCCTGGAAAACACCCCCTCGGAAAACTGGTGGAGATTCTAGCTCGACATCGAGAGCAGAATCAGCTTTTTGTAATTTTTATAGATCAGTTTGAGGAGATATTTACTCTCTGTGAAGATGAAGCCGAGCGACAGAGTTTTATCCGCCTGATCGTAAAGGAGATGAATGATACTGAGCGAAAGAGCCGGATGATTATTGCACTTCGTGGAGATTTTTTAATTCGCTGTGCTAATTATCCAGAGGTTTTAAGTTTGATCAATCATATTCCGACTACAACTTATATTGTGAAGTCGCTAGGGATTGAAGAGTTGCCAGAGGCGATCGAGAAACCGGCCCAACTGCACGGGGTAAAATTTGAGCGTGGGTTAGTATCCCAAATTGCCCAAGATGTGGCCGGTCAAGCGGGAGCATTACCGTTGTTACAATATGCTTTGAAGGAGTTGTGGCGAGTCTGCATAGAAAAAACAGAATCATCAGAGCCCTTACTGACGAAAAAAGGCTATGAAGAAATTGGCGGCGTTCAAGGGGCTTTGGAAAATCGAGCTAATGTGATCTACCAAAGTCTTAGTGATGGCGATCGCACTTTTGTACGCAAACTGTTTATGGAATTGGTGCAGTTGGGTGAGGGTACGGAGGTAACGCGCCGGCGGGTTGATTGGGATAGACTGAGGGCGATCGCGGATTCTCCAGAGCAGTTAGAGCGGGTAATTGGGCTGTTGGCTGGGGCGCAGCAGCGTTTAATTATTGTGGATGAAAACACGGTGGAAGTGGCTCACGAAGCTCTGTTGTGTCGGTGGAAGTTACTGAGTGATTGGATTGAAGAGGATCTGGAGAATATTCGGATTTGTCGGCGCTTAGAGGTAGCTTGTCGGGAGTGGGAAGAAACTTATGGTAAGTCAGATGATGCGCTGTTGACGGGTGCGCGATTGGCGGAGGTTGAGGAGTGGGAGAAGAGGGTGCAGCGGCATTTGACTGAGGATGAGAGGGAGTTTTTGCGGAAGAGTGTGGGTAGGCGCGATCGGCAGATTCAAGCTCAATTAGAACAAGAGCGGCAACTGCGAGAACTTGCCGAAGCTAACGCTAAAGTCGAAGCGGCAAGAGCTGAAGAGGAAAGAGCTAAAACTATAGCTCAGATGGAAAGAGCGCTCGCGGCCGAGGACAAAGCGAATGCAGAAGCGGCAAGAACGAGAGAAGCAGAAGCTAGAGTAAGAGTTCAAAAGCACAGAACGAGGTTAGCGATTATTACGGGTGTATTTGCAGTTTTCACGCTAGGATTCGGAATAATAGCACAACTACGTCAAAGACAGATTGTAGAACAAGAAGCAATGACTGTTGGAACCTTGATATCTACACCCCAAACATTATTTAATAATCAAGATCAACTTGGGGCAATGATAGCTGGAATTAAAGCACTCTCTGCCTTAGAAAAACTTAAGGGTAAAGATGCGGTAGTTCCGGATGAGCTTAAGTCTGTAATCGCTAAAGTGCGGGAATACAATCGATTAGAACATAGTCAACCCCTTACAGTTGTGAATTTTAGCCCAAATGGTCAAACTATTGCTACTGGGAGTATGGATGGTTCTATAAATATATGGACTGCTGAAGGAAAATTTTGGCAATCCTTGTCTAAAACATTAGGACACAAACAGGTAGTTTGGAGTATAGACTATAGCCATGACGGTGCCATTGCCTCTGCTGGTCGCGATAAAGTAGTTAAAATTTGGGATGCTAGCGGAAAGTTTATCAAAAATCTTACTGGTCATACAGATGCAGTCTATGACGTAAATTGGAGTCCAGTTAAAAACACAGTTGTTTCTTGTAGTGGAGATGGTACTGTAAGGCTATGGGATGTTACAACAGGCAAAGAAATTGACTCTTTGACTAATCAAGGAAAACTTCTAAGACTAGACTTTAGTCCAGACGGTTCAAAAGTTGCTTTTGTTGGAAATGATAATAAGGTTAATATATGGAAGATAAAACGTAAGAACAATGAGCCTAGAACTATAACTATTGGCAAACATGATAATAGAGGTCAAGATCGAGTTCGAGTTACCTTTGTAAAGTTTAGTGGAGATGGTACTCTTCTTGCCTCTAGCGATTACGATGGGAACATTAAATTGTGGAATATGAGAACAAATCAGGAAATAACTACTGTTAAGTCGGGTACTCAAATACAGGGATTAGCCTTTAGTGCAAAAGAAAATAATACGATCGCTGCTGCCCTTGTTGATGGAACAGTAAAACTGTGGAATTTAGATGGTACTCCTCGTCAAGAAAAGCTCGAAGGTCATCATGATGAAGTTATGTCATTAAGTTTTAATCTAGCTTCGAGAGGTGAAATAGTTATTGCCTCAGCCAGCGAAGACAAAACAGTAAAGCTATGGAAAATAAAGAATTCTATACACTTTGATTCCAAAGCAAAAAACCTGTTAAAATATAGTTGTGATTTTTTGTCACAATATTTCCAGACACATGATAAATTATCGTCGGAAGGTCAGGAGAGCCGTACTATTTGCCAAAAAACTAGAAGTGAATGAGATTTAGCGTTTACTGCATAATTTTTCAGTCAATTAAGAAAAAAATCAATTCATAGGGAGAGAAAAATGGAGTTATTTCAAGCCTCTGTAAAAATTGTTAGACCAGCGTTGAGCCGAGTAGAAGGATTGCCAAATAAACCTAGCGAGCGAGCACGTAGAGATTTTGAAAGTATTGCAAAAGTTCAAAACAAACTCAAAGAACTGGTAAAGAGTGTTTTGATTACTGTGCAAGATTGCGTTCCAGCTACACTGGACTGCAAAGAATCTCAAAGGAAAAAAATATTAGGAGTTATAACAACAGTGTTGGAAAATTATGACTTCAACAATTCTACAGGATCGTATAATATTGACGACCTAGTAGAGTACCTAGACGAACTTGTCAAGAACCCTGAATTGATTACTCCACTTCTAAACGAGCCTGTGGGTGATTAAGTTTCTCAAAACACGAAACAAATCACTATAAATTCTACTGACATGATGACACAGGATTTGTTTTAAATACTCCCGCAGCACTGTGAAGGAGTATGTTTTTCATACCACCACAAAAAAGCGATCGCCCTCTCCAACCTCTCCAACCCTCAAAAGTTATACTAAAATCAGCACGCCCAACCATCAAACAGCATGGTACAACAACTCACCCCTGAAACCAAACCAGAAATCATCTACCCAGAGAGCGACGGAGAACCAATGGCAGACAATACCAAACAATTCCGCTGGATTGTCACGGTTAAAGAAAATCTAGAAATCTTGTTTGCCAACAACCCCGAAGTCTTCGTCGCCGGAGATTTACTCTGGTATCCCCTTCAAGGAAATAACAAAATTCGCCAAGCACCCGATGCAATGGTAGTCTTTGGCAGGCCAAAAGGTGACAGAGGTTCTTACAGACAGTGGGAAGAATATCACATCCCTCCCCAAGTCGTCTTTGAAATCTTATCCCCCGGCAACCCTGCTGGAAAAATGGGACAAAAACTCCTGTTTTATCAGCGCTATGGAGTTCAAGAATATTACATTTACGATCCTGACGACATCGAATTGAGCGGCTTTGTTCGCAATGAAGATTGGTTGGAACCAATTTCCGAGATGAATGGTTGGGTGAGTCCGCTGTTGGGAATCCGTTTTCAACTGACAGAAAATACCCTAGAAATTTATCGTCCAGATGGCCGGAGGTTTCTCACTTCTGTGGAAATGGATCAACTCAGAGAACAGGAACGGCAAGAAAAAGAACTTGCTCAAGCTCAAGCTCAACAGGAACGGCAGCGTGCAGAGGAAGCGATCGCCCAACTTGAACAAGAACGACAGCGTTATCAAGCTTTGCTACAACAAATACAGCAGCAAACCATAGACCCCGGCCCTAGTAATTAACAATACGAATCCAACTAAATCAATCTCCCTTAGTCCAGTTTTCAAACTGTCCACTCCCACCAAGTCTTTCGAGAGCCTTAAACCCTATCTACAGCGTTCTAATTTTTAGTCAAAAGCCCGATCGCACTGTTCACTTATCGAAACTGTCCCCTGCTCTCCTGACCGCTTCAGTCGCACTATCTATGCTTTAAGTTAATCCACCAAAAGATATATTTGACCTAGAGGCACTATGCAGAAACAAATCATACGCCAAAAAGATACTAATGCTTGGATACTTCAGTGCTGGGTTTCTTTTATTCTTGCCCTTTCCGCAACTACTGTAGGTATCATTTATTTACAGGTAGACCCCTGGCAGAAAGCTTTTATGGGTATGGGTTTAACTTTTTCAGTCGGCTCGTCTTTTACTTTAGCAAAAACCATTCGCGATAACAACGAGGCATCAACATTAACTGCCAGAATCGACGAAGCTAGAGTTGAGAAAATTCTCGCTGAGCACCATCCTTTGAAATAATCGGCGACGCATCACTCGGCGGTTGAAACCGCTTCTTGTCAAACAAAGTCCCTCTCGCTTGAGAGTAAGAGATCGAAAACGTGAAAGTTATATTTTGTATAAAAACAGCCCGCGCGGGCTGTTTTTGTTTTTTGAGCCACAGGTTTCAAGCTGCGGATGGCAATTGTGGATTTCAATGGCTACCTTTGAACTTACGATCGCCCAACTTATTCTTTTGTCGCTGGCGAATACCGGCCTTAACTGTCGCCATATCCACCGGAAAACCAACGACAGGAATCACCTGATCCTTGCGTTCTTCTTCCAGATTCTTGAGTTCGGTGTAATCAACCCAGTGAATGCAATTCACCGGACAAGTGTCGATCGCCTCAGCAATCAAATCTTCAGAATCCCCGTCTTGTCGCACTACGCGCGATCGACCGTAATCCGGTTCAATATAAAAAGTATTGCGAGCAACGTGAGCACAGTGCTTGCAGCCGATGCAGGTAATTTCATCAACATAGACACCTTTTTGGCGCAACACACCGCCCAACTCTGGTTCCAAACCAGAGCGATCGGGCGCATCCCGCAAAAACCCCCCCAACTCCGGCTCTAAACCAGAGCGATCAATTGCTGTATCTATTCCGAGTCCAGAAAGCTCAGACATTTAGACCCCCACAATAGTAAATAAGTCCGCGCAGGCGGACTTTGATGAGACAAGATTGCAAAAATCTCGAAAAATTATTAAGCGCACCAGCGTTGCACCACCAAGCGGAGCGAACCGTCTTGATTTTGCTTTTGCTCAGAAATTTGGAAACCCTGCTTAGCGCTTTCATTCACCACAGTATGGTAAGCATAGCGCTGAGTCACCTTATTCAGAAAACGGTCTACAGACCAAGCTTGCTGCCAAAACTGCAAGTCAGCCACCAATTCATACTCAGTCCCGTTCCAGCTAAAACCTACGTCGTAGCCGTTTGTTTGCTCAATCACGACCTCAGCGGTGCTGGTTAGGCCGCGATAGCCACGCACCTCAGTCGGGCCAGACTTCCAGTCGATACCCAAGTCAGTTAAAGCAGCTTCCAAAGAATTCAAATTGCGGATCTGGGTCTTAATTTGGCTAAAGTGTGACATGGTGATTCCAAAAAAATTTAAGTGAACTCAACAAAAAAAATTACCAATCGCTAAAAGCCACTTGGGCCGTCGCTTCGGCTGACTGATGCAGCGCTTGCGTGAAATATTCAGATGTTGACTCTTGATGAAGCACCACGCCGAGCTGAGCTTCAATTGCAGCCGTTACCTCAGCACAGGAAGCACCGACAATGCCGGTGACTGTTTCCTGTACGCGGCCATCTGGATAGATCACAAACTCTAGTGTTTCCATAATGCGGGCTGACTGAATAGGAATATTGAGAACAGACACCGACACCAGCAAGCCAGGGACGATGCCTCCTGAAGTAGCTTCTTGAGAGTTGGCTGACTGAAAAAGCGCTATATCAATTTTGACGAATTGATAGGTTTTGAGTCACAACTTAACAGAAGTTATTAATAGGTAGAAGCAATACATCAGTTGTATGTAAAGTTTCGCGTAGATCGTGACAGCAGTCAAGTCACTATATATGTAGATTTTAGATTTTAGATTTTAGAGTGAGGAAGAAGGAAGAGGGGATGAACCGCAGAGGGCGCAGAGGGCGCAGAGGGAAGAAAGCAGAAGGTAAAAGGCAAAAGTATAAATTCCCCACTTCCCCTCTAATTCGCTCTGGGGTCTAAAACGTCTCGCAGGCCATCCCCCAAAAGGTTGAAACCAAGAACAGTCAAGGTAATCAGCAAACCGGGAAACAAAATAGTCCAAGGAGAAGAAAGAGCGTATCCGCCCTTAAAAGCATCAGAAAGCATAGTTCCCAACTCAGGAACCGGCGGCTGTGCGCCCAAACCCAAAAAACCCAAACCGGCAGCTTCTAGTGTCGCCGTACCAGTCGAAAGAGTTGCTTGTACCACTAGAGGCGCGAGACTTCCCGGTAAAATGTGGCGAAAAATAATCCGTAAGTCGCTGGCGCCCAAGGCCTTGACAGCCAAAACAAATTCTTGTTCCCGCAGAGACAGCACCATACTGCGAGTTAAACGGATGTAAATCGGAATTTGCACGAGGCTGACGGCGATAATTACGCTTTGCAGGCTCGGCCCGGTGACGGTAACAACGCCGATCGCCAGTAAAATCGAAGGAAAAGCTAACAAAATATCCGCCAAAGTGCCGATCGCAATTTCCAGCAACCCCCGAAAATACCCGGCCACGAGCCCCAAAAGCGCTCCCACAATTAAACCCGCACCCACAGAAACCAGGCTGACAAGTAAAGAGATCCCCAATCCGTGCCACACCCGCACCAACAAATCTCGCCCCAAACCGTCGGTGCCAAACCAATGTTTAGCGCTAGGAGCCACTAAGCGCGACAAATAATCTCGATCGACCGCCGAATCGTAAGGAGAAAGTAGGGGGGCCAACAGTGCCGCGATCGTCAGCGCTACAGTCAAAATTAAGCCGATTTTCCCCGAAGTCGATCGCCAAAATCGTTGAAAAGCTGCTTGTGGAAATATTAAGTTTTTCTGCAAATTTAGATTTTCCATCTTTTGCTGTCACCAAAAAAACTCAGGACTTATTGCCAAACTTTTTAGGACTGAGATAACTGTGGAGCCCATAAACTGATTAATTCATTGACAAGGGCGAGCAATTCAGATACAGACTCATTGACTTCGGGTGTCTGAAATCCATGAATAAATCGGTTTCTTACGCTTAAAAGTAGCATTGCTCGATCGTACTCTTCTATTGAAAGTTCTCCTTGCGAATACATATGTTTAATCAGAGATACAGTTGGAAATCTTTCAATTGGAATAATAGCCTCCTCAGCTCGTCTACGCAGGAGTGCTTCAAGTGTTCCCCAAAGTGATAAAAAAGCGCCTTCATTTTCTCCTAATGAGATCAGACGTTCACCCTGTGTTTTTCTACTAAAAACTTCTTCCCAAGATAATAGATTTACTTCATTCTCTTCGTCTTTCAGTAAAGCATCTTCAGTAATTAACAAGAAACGCCAGCCTGTATTTTTAGAAACGATTTCAGCAATTTCTTTCAACCTGTCTATGGATGTTTGTCTGGCCGAACGTTTGAATTCGATTATGTAACCTTCGGCTTCGTTCTTTTTTACAATCAAATTTGGACGATATGTCCCTAAATCGAAAGGGATCTGTTCGGGTTCAGGGTCAACCAATACTGTATAGCCTTCTTGTCGGTATTTGTCGGAAATTTTAGACACTGATTTGTCGTGTATCAATTTAGTAGCGGTCATAGATAACTCTCTAATGCTTTTGCTGAATTTATTCTAACGTAAACGCACTCACTGCCAGATATTATGCCACGGACCAACAATGACGGACATAAAGCAACGTCAAACGTGTCACTAAGCGAGCGACGATGCGAATCCACATCTGTGACAAGTGAATCATCCTCATAAACTAACCCAATTAGTGCGTCCTGTATGGGCTTTATTATATTGTCTGTGTCAACAGGGTCAGTATCATAGAGGTATACTAAAGTTAAATGAACGTTTCCTGAATAAGGAGTTCCTACCCAAGTTTTTGACGCTTCTGCACGCACAAATGCTTGCCAATCCTGTAGCTTGCTTCTGGGCCTCGTTTGCAAAGATACAGGGCGTCTTGGAATCAGAAACTCAAATTGCATTTACAACTCCGAAAAGTGAATGCGAAAAGAAGGGATTAAAGGCTAAATTCAAACTAGACTATAACTTGCAACTTTTAACAAATCAACTTTTGTTTTGTCGATCGCACTGATTTCTCATAACCCTCACGCCCTCACCGATCTCGCATTCCGCGTGAAGCGAAGCTATCCCGAAGGGAATCGCCCCCGACAACATCCCCACCAACCATCAGCCGTGGGATCAATCTAAAATCTAAAATCTAAAATCTAAAATCGGATGACCCTTTAAGATATAGAGAACAAGATAAATTTAAAAGCGCAATGACATCAACTCTACTCAAAACCTCAGCTCGATCGCCCCTCAACGCCCCAACAATCCGCCATTTCCCCAACGGCCTCACCGTTATAGCCGAACACTTGCCGGTCGATGCTGTTAACCTCAGCGTGTGGCTCAATTTAGGCTCAGCCGTCGAACCAGACGACATTAACGGCATGGCTCACTTTTTAGAACACATGATTTTTAAGGGAACTCCGAGCATTCCCAGTGGCGAATTTGAGCGGGCGATCGAGCAACGCGGCGCTGTCACCAATGCTGCCACCAGCCAAGATTACACTAACTATTACATCACCACAGCTCCTAAAGATTTTGCCGAACTAGCTCCCCTGCAAGTCGATGTGTTGCTCAACGCCAGCATTCCCGACGACGCCTTCGATCGCGAAAGGCTGGTAGTCTTAGAAGAAATTAGACGATCAGAAGACAATCCCCGCCGCCGCACCTATCAGCGATCAATGGAATTAGCCTTTGAAGTCCTGCCCTACAAGCGACCGGTACTTGGCCCGACTGCGGTAATCGAACAGTTGACAGCGCAACAAATGCGGGATTTCCACAGCAGCAGATATCACCCAGGGGCCATGACAGCCGTAGCTGTCGGCAATTTGCCAGTCGATCAACTAATAGAAATTGTCGCAGACAGTTTTGCAGCAAAAAGCACATCACAAAACAACAAAATAAATCTGCCTGCTGTCAGCAACTTTCACCCAGAATCCCAAATCCTGAACTACGGCAAAGAATCGCCATTTACAGAAACAGTCCGCCGCGAATTTGTAGACTCTGCCCTTCAGCAAGCCCGACTGATCGTGATGTGGCGAGTGCCAGGTTTCATGGAAATGTCCGAAACTTATGCCCTGGACGTTTTGGCGACAATATTGGGTCACGGCCGCACAACTCGCTTGGTTCAGGAGTTGCGCGAAGAAAAAGGGCTAGTCTCGTCAATTTCGGTCAGCAACATGACTCAGCGACTCGGCGGCGTATTCTCGATTTCTGCTCAACTATCGACAGAAAACTTGGCAGCAGTGGAAGCAGCCATCGTCCAACACATCCGCACTCTCCAAACCGAACTGGTGACAGATGCCGAAATTTCCCGCATTCGCACTCAAGTAGCCAATCGGTTTATCTTTGGTAACGAAACTCCGAGCGATCGAGCAAGTTTGTACGGTTACTATCAGTCGATGGTAGGAGATATCGCTCCCGCCCTCAACTATGCCGCCTGCATCCAAGCTCAGACTGCCGAGGATCTCCGAGAAGCCGCTGTCAAATATCTGTCTCCCGACGCAATGGGTGTTGTGGTAATTCGGCCGGACGAAGCATAAATCTGACTTCGCCTCAACAGGGCAATTCTGCCATCCCTCTGCTTCCCCGGCATCCAACAGCATTCGGAATTCGGCAGAAACAATGTCAACGCGCACCAGGGATTTTTAGTCAATAGTGCGTGAAATTCGATCGGCTCTCGCCTTGAAGGTTTTGTATCCAATAATTAGTATGAAGCCTTTAAGGTACGGGCGATCGGCAAAATTACCGTAATTTTATGAGACGATAAACTGGGAATTATTGACGAGCCAGCAATTGAGTCGAGGGAAACCGGGTTGATCGGCGATCTAAAATCTAAAATCTAAAATCGATCGGCAAAATTACCGTAATTTTATGAGACGATAAACTGGGAATTATTGATGAGCCAGCAATTTAGTCTAGGAAAACCGGGTTTATTGGCGATCGTAATTCTAAAATCTAAAATTTAAAATCTAAAATTTAAAATCGATTGAGCGACAAAATTACCGTAATTTTATGAGACGATAAACTGGGAATTATTGACGAGCAAGCAATTTAGTCTAGGAAACCAGATTTATCGGCGATCGTAATTCTAAAATCTAAAATCTAAAATCGATTGACAGGGGCACGCACGCAAGCATGAAATTACAAAACTTTCTCAACTCAGAAATTAGGTACGATGCCAAAGCAATCGCTGCAGACGACGAACTCAGTGGCCAAATTCAAAGCCGCCTCATTGACCTGGGTTTACTGAAGCCTCCCGTAGACGGAATTTTTGGCCCTCTCTCTACCGCCACCCTCCACCGATTTCAAACTCTGATGAAGTGCGGCGAAGCGGGTTTTTTGGGAGCAGTCACAGCCAAAAAGCTGATCGAAACCAAACCAGAGGACATTCCCACACAGCCCCTGATCCTGAAAACGCTCAGAGACACCATTTTTAAATCAAAACCGGTCGCGTCTTCTCAACTTCAGGACTCAGAAAAACAAGTAATACCAGCCGGAAAAGAGTTGGAGATCCTGGCTTTTGCTCCGGCTCGCTGTCACATCAGAGTTGCTCTCCGCAACGAGTCTTTCAAAGGTTCAGGGGTTTGGTATGTTTTCGGAGGGCACGCTCAAATTACTCAAGACAGCATTCTACTTTTTCCGAAACCTAATCCCCCAACTGTCAGGCTTGGCATTCCTTATCTATCGCAAATGGATAACTTGAATAATCCTACAGGTTCTTGCAATGTAACTTCATTAGCGATGTGTCTGGACTTTTTGAAGGTGCCACGGCGCAAACAAACCGGGCAATATGAAGACGAACTTTACGAATATGCGATCGCCAAAGGTTACAGTCGCTGGGATCCCTACGATTTAGCAAAAATTGTTAGAGATTACGGCGCTCAAGATTTCTTTACCGAGAATGCAACTATTGATGACGTTCAAGATTGGCTAGCCAGCGGAAATCCCGCTGTCATCCACGGATACTTCACGTCTTTCGGTCACATTATAGTTGCATCAGGCTACGACAGCGAGGGATTCTTCGTTCACGATCCCTATGGCGAGTGGTTCCGAACTGGCTACGATACAAGTGTCAGCGGTGCTTACTTGCACTATACTTACCGCTTAATCCGCAGCCTCTGTATACCTGACGGAAATTTTTGGGTTCATTTTATCTCGAAGTAATTGGGAATTGGGAATTGGGCATTGGGCATTGGGCATTGGGCATTGGGCATTGGGCATTGGGCATTGATTATTTGTTGGTTATTCACACCAACAAATAATCAACAGTAAACAGTCAACAGTCAACAGTCAACAGTCAACTAACTATTAATTTTCATGCTCAAATCCAGCCAAATCGATCGCGTAATCGGAGCACTGGTAGAAATATAGTCAACTCCGGTTTCGGCTACACTTCTAATTGTTTCTAAAGTAACATTGCCGGAAGCTTCAATTTTTACCCGATCGCTCTTTTGGCGAATTAGTGCCACTGCCTGCCGCATCAAATCACAGGACATATTATCTAACATGATAATATCGGCTTTGTGCTGCAAAGCTGTCTCTACCTCAGCCAGAGTTTCGGTTTCCACTTCGATCGTCAGCGGATAGGGGATAGAATTGCGAATTAGGGCGATCGCCTCTGCAATTCCTCCAGCCGCCGCAATGTGATTGTCTTTAATCATCACCGCGTCATCTAATCCCATCCGGTGATTGCTAGCACCGCCAACTTGAGTTGCGTATTTTTCCAACAATCTCAATCCCGGCGTTGTCTTGCGCGTATCCACCAATTGCACGGGCAAATCGGCAATTTTGTCAACATATTTCTGAGTCAAAGTAGCGATGCCACTCAAACGCATCGCCAAGTTTAATGCTACTCTTTCTCCGGTTAGCAGCGCATCGAAATTGCCGGAAATCTCGGCGATTACTTCTCCTTTTTCGCACAGTTTCCCTTCCGGTACTTGGGGGATAAAACTGAGGCTGCTGTCTAAAAGTTTAAATGTGCGATCGGCGATCGGCAATCCGGCAATGACTCCAGCTTCTTTGACAATCCATTTAGCAGTACCCTGGATGCTTGCTGTGGGAAATAAGGCCGATGTTGTGCGATCGCCCCTACCGATATCTTCTAGCAGCCAGTTGTGCAATAGGGAGTCTAAAAGTATCCAAGGTGGTAATATTGCTGTCATGTTTTTGTTGGTTGTTATATCAAGTTTAGGGCGAGCGGTGGGACGCAGAAATTGGGTTTTTTACGAAAACACTGGATTTGAGCCTTTAACGCTGGTAAAAAACCCGGTTTCTTTGGTATTTATGCGTAAGTCATAAGCCAGATTTGGGATGATATCTATTAGGAACGATAGTCGATCAAGTAATTTTATGCAACTTCCAAAACAATTGCCGCGATCGCATTTGAGTCTCGCCACCTCTTTTATGCAACACCATATCCACCCCTAACAGTTTGCTCAAACGGCGCAGTTTGGTAGTCCATCAGTTGACAAAGTTGGGTGTCGGTGCTTTAATTGGATGGACAGGTTTCCTTTGGTCGCAAAAAGAGTTTGCGCCCGAGAAAGCGGTTCATCTGACTCGAAAGCAAGCGGATGCTTTGCGGTGGTAAACTAGCAATGTTTGCAGTTTTATAGCCTGTAATTGGGTGTGATGCCGCGCAACTGCGACACAACGAATAGTTGGCCTGCTGAGATGTTGGTGGGGTGCGCCTGAAACGGATCTTTGAGTGTTCATGCTTAAGTTGGCGCGAGGTCATTATAGAGCGGTGTTTTTGGCTTTTGGTGAAGTAATCAGGCTTATATATCTATTTCGGGAACCAAGGTAGTTTTTATGTTCATTTTGGAGAAATAAAACATGGTCAATCGGCACGAGAAGTATGAAGTTCAGAATGTCCAACAAGATTTTTCTGAACACGATCCTTTCACCCTTGAAAGATATGAGCAGTTTTTCAAATTATTCCCGAAAGAAGCCATAAAAGTCCTTGATGTAGGGTGCAACACTGGTAGAGGTGGATTACGCCTCAAAGAGCTAAACCCAAACCTTACGCTATTGGGACTTGACTGTGTACAGGAAAGATTGGATGCTCTTCCCGAATGCTATTCGCAAAAAGTATATGGTCTATCAACAGATATACCTATTGAGGATCAAGTTGTTGATGTTATTGTCGCTGGTGAGTTCCTTGAACACCTGTACCCTGCTGACGTAGACAAAACATTATGCGAGTTTCAAAGAGTTTTAAAGATTGGTGGAAGACTACTGCTTACGACTCCAAATCCTAATTACATCAAAAGTAAAATTAGTGGAGCATCGGTTTATGGTATCAGTCATCTGACCCAGCATTTTCCGAAAGTTTTACGCTTTAGGCTACAAACGCACGGGTACTCAGGAGTTAAAATTTATGGCTCAGGCAAAGTATCACGGTATTTGGGTTGGTATTTCCCACTTATGGCTGTGTATGGTAGCTATCTCGTGTTAGCAAACAAGTATTGAGTGCAAGCTAACAACTGTGGTGCAGCGGACTACTGCGATCGGCTGGTGATGTTGCCAAAAATACGACAGCCGCTGACCATGATCTTTAGGCTGCCTCATCCCTCGGTAGGGGAAGGTATTATCGATGCAATTCACATTGCAGCAGCAACCGTTCACGGCTTGGATTACCTGTTAACCGGGAACTGTAAGCATATCGCAAACGCTCAAATCCAGGGAAAACTTGCAGAAATCAGTTTTGATTTCGGATACGAGTTACCGATCCTTTGTACGCCTTATGAATTACTAGGAAATTAATTTATGCTGACAGATGAAATCGTAGAATAAATTCAAAAAATTCGTGAAGAGTATGCCAAGTCTTTCAATTATGACTTGGACGCAATATTTGCAGACTTGCAGAAGAAACAAGCTGAAAGTGGCAGAGAAGTTGTGAAATTGCCGCCAAAGCGCATTTTAGCAGGGCGTTGGAGCAGACGGGGTAAAAATATTATGTGAAAATATTATGTGAAAAAACTAAAGCCCTTTTCCGTTGTTGCGGGAAAAGAGCTTTAATTTATTATTAACCTGGCACTGAGCTATTTTACCGGGCAGTGACCCGCCGAGTATCTTCGCCATAGCAACGTTTAACAACCGAGTTCGGGATGGATCGGAGTGGTTCCATTACATCATAAGCACCAGGAAAGCTTTGAAAACTTTTAATCCTGTGTCTGCGTTTAGCTTAATCTTAAGCTTGATGCGCTGCATCTCTTTCGCTCGACTTAATTACCTTATCAAGTTTTCCCTAGTCTGTCAACCCCAAAGTCAAAAGTTTTTTTTGACGCCCGAAATAGCCTCCAATAGCCGAGCTTCTGTCGCAATTTGCCTCTCATGCCGCAAAGACGCAATTACCAAATTCGTAAAAAAGTTTTCAAAACTTGCATCAAGTTCGATCGACCACAAATCTGCTGCTGGCGAAGAATATTGAGATTTCTACAAAGGGCCCAAGACTTGGTGTTGTGTAGATGCCTAATCACTCCCCAAAAAACTAAAGCCCTTTTCCGTTGTTGCGGGAAAAGAGCTTTAATTTATTATTAACCTGGCACTGAGCTATTTTACCGGGCAGTGACCCGCCGAGTATCTTCGCCATAGCAACGTTTAACAACCGAGTTCGGGATGGATCGGAGTGGTTCCATTACATCATAAGCACCAGGAAAGCTTTGAAAACTTTTAATCCTGTGTCTGCGTTTAGCTTAATCTTAAGCTTGATGCGCTGCATCTCTTTCGCTCGACTTAATTACCTTATCAAGTTTTCCCTAGTCTGTCAACCCCAAAGTCAAAAGTTTTTTTTGAGCGCCCAAAACCGCTGGAATGATCGGGGTTTGAGGCATGGTTTGGGGGTGGGGCCGATCGACCTTTAACTCACAAATCCAAAAAAGCCGCCTCGGTTCCCTGCTCTCTGCGAATCTTCCCGTCCTTCACAAACCACGCCACAACCTGCTTAACTGTTAATTGTTCGATCGCGCTTTCAGATTCTGTCGCAATTTGCCTCAACGGCCGCAAAGACGCAATTACCAAATTCGTAAAAAAGTTTTCAAAACTCGCATCAAGTTCGATCGACCCTTTAACACTCTCATCATTCTTAATCCAATCCATCACCTGCCCATTAGTCACCTCAGCCACAGGCTTCCCAGTCTCCCCAGCAATTTGCTTGAGCACCCTCAAAGCATAAATTGCCAGCCGCGCCGAAAACTTTTCCTTCGACGACAGCAGCGCCATATCAACTTCGGCGCACTCTTCCGGCTTTAAAAAATCTGCTAGCGGTTCCATATATTAAAAATTAGTAATTGCTAATCGGTAATCGGTAATCCGTGACATCCGTGACATCCGTGACATCCGTTACACTCATCCGTTGTCGAACTTCCATGCGTGACATCCGTTACATCCGTTACAAAATCCGTTGCCGAACTTCTTCCTTCCTTCTGGCAATCAAATAACCGCAGCGGTGTTCCCCATCAATAATCCAGTGAGTTCGCTCCACAATACAATCCGGCAAAACCGCCGCAAACATTTCCAACTCATTACCGCAGACACTCGGAAAAGTTTCAGCAACATTAGAAATCGCGCAATTGTGTTCCATCAACACAAATCGATCGCCCAAACCAGCGCGATCGCACATCCCAACCTCTACAGATTCTACAGGATAACACTCAGCCATGTAACCCTCAGCCCTGCGGAGTTCCATTAACTTAGTCACCCTCTCTTGCAGCGAACCCGCACCCACCAGCCGCCGATACTCCGTCGCCTTGCGCTGCCACTGTTTTTGCAAGATAGTAATCACTTGCTCGCGGCCGACGGTTTCCGCCAACGTATCCAGAAAAGAGACTGCAAAATCACCGTAACGATTCGGGAATCGATCGCGCCCCTGACTGGTAAGCTCATAAATGTGCTGCGGCCGTCCCATCCCAGCCTGAACCGACTGATACTGAATCAGCCCCTCCGCTTCCAAATCCTTCAAGTGACGGCGAATCGCCTGCGGACTGATATCCAAAGACTCCGCCAACTCAATAGCCGTCCCCTGCCCCCCCTTGAGCAAATATTGCAGGATGTCTTGTTTCGTGGAAGTCTGCTGAGTAGTCTCCATCATCTTCACAAAAAATTATTAATTTGACTTTGACAATATCACTGTTGTTAATGTAGCTTAAAATATACTAAAGCAACAAATCTGTTGTTTAACTTCCCCTTGCAGCCCCCAGAACTCGCCGGGCCCCCGACAGTTCCGCGTCTGCCATCTTTGAGAGACATATCCAGAACACTCGAAAGCGCAAAATTAATGAGCTCTACAGTCACAACCCTAGTCAACCAGCCGTATAAATACGGTTTCGTCACCGACATCGAGTCAGACACCATCCCCCGCGGCTTGAGCGAAGATGTAGTCCGCCTGATTTCCGCCAAGAAAAACGAACCGGAATTCATGCTGCAATTCCGCCTCAAAGCATACCGCAAGTGGCTGACAATGACCGAGCCCACCTGGCCTCACGTCAACTATCCCGCGATCGACTACCAACAAATTATCTACTATTCCGCGCCCAAACAAAAGCCCAAAAAGCTCAATAGTTTGGACGAAGTAGACCCGACATTACTCGAAACCTTCGAGAAACTCGGCATTCCCCTCTCCGAACAAAAACGGCTCGGAAATGTCGCCGTCGATGCCGTTTTCGACAGCGTTTCAATTGCCACAACATTTAGAGAAAAGTTAGCAAAAGATGGCGTTATTTTCTGTTCCATCTCAGAAGCCGTCAAAGATTATCCCGAACTAATAGAAAAATATCTGGGCAGCGTCGTACCAGTCGGCGACAACTTTTTCGCAGCCCTCAACTCCGCCGTATTCAGCGACGGTTCCTTTGTTTACATTCCCAAAGGCGTAAAATGCCCAATGGAATTGTCAACCTATTTCCGCATCAACAACGGAGATTCCGGCCAGTTCGAGCGCACCCTAATTGTTGCAGAAGAAAACAGTTCTGTGTCTTACCTAGAAGGCTGCACCGCGCCGATGTTTGACACCAATCAACTGCACGCCGCCGTCGTGGAATTGGTAACAATGGACAATGCCGATATCAAATACTCCACAGTGCAAAACTGGTACGCCGGCGACGCCAACGGCAAAGGTGGCATTTACAACTTCGTGACGAAACGGGGTTTGTGTCAAGGGGTTAATTCTAAGATTTCTTGGACACAAGTAGAAACCGGTTCCGCGATTACTTGGAAATATCCCAGTTGCGTGTTAGTCGGCGACAACTCGGTGGGTGAATTCTACTCGGTAGCGCTGACAAATAACAAGCAGCAAGCTGACACCGGCACAAAAATGATCCACATTGGTAAAAATACTCGCAGCACGATTATTTCTAAGGGAATTTCGGCGGGAAATTCATCCAACAGCTATCGCGGCTTGGTGAAAATGGGGCCGAACGCTAAAGGCTCTCGTAATTACTCTCAGTGCGATTCCATGCTGATTGGGGATAACGCTCAAGCGAATACTTTCCCTTATATTCAAGTGCAGAACCACACTGCTAAAGTGGAACACGAAGCTTCTACTTCTAAGATTGGGGAAGAGCAATTGTTCTTCTTCGCACAGCGGGGAATTTCGGCAGAAAATGCTATTTCGATGATGATTAGCGGTTTCTGTAAAGATGTTTTCAATCAGTTACCGATGGAATTTGCGGCGGAAGCTGATAAGCTGTTGAGTCTGAAGCTGGAAGGAAGTGTCGGATAATTTTCGCGGGCAAGAAACCCTTCCAGGCCGAGTCCATCGGTGACAACTTAAGCTCCCCGTCCGCCAGGGAATGAATTCCTTGGCTAATAGCTAAACTCCTCTAAACAGGACTAATGAGTTTAAAAATTTTCTTCTCAGTCCTCATAGCGAGGACTTTAGCTTTGAGACAGGGAATTCATTCCCTGGCGGACTATCGGTTTAACGTTAAATTGTCACCAATGGGCAGAGCCTAGGAACGAGAAGAACGAGCCAAAAAACTGTAAAGTGCATTGAGGAAAAGGACAAAAATAGATGATTGTAGAAAATAGTCAAGTGGTGCTATCCGTCCGCGATTTAACTGCGAATGTGGAAGATACCCAAATCCTGAAGGGTTTGAATCTGGAAATAAAATCGGGTGAAATTCACGCGATTATGGGCCCGAATGGTTCGGGAAAAAGCACTTTATCCAAGATATTAGCGGGTCATCCTGCTTATACGGTTACGGGCGGAGAAGTGACATTTTTGGGTCAAAATTTGCTGGAATTAGCGCCGGAAGAACGCTCTTTGGCGGGCGTATTTCTGGCTTTCCAATATCCTTTAGAAATTCCCGGCGTTAGCAATCTGGATTTCTTGCGCGTGGCTTACAATTCTCACCGCAAACATCGCGGCTTGGAAGAATTGGATGCTTTTGACTTCCAAGATTTAATCGAGGACAAGCTGGATATTGTCAAGATGAATGATTCTTTTTTAGGCCGCAGCGTAAATGAGGGTTTTTCCGGTGGCGAGAAAAAGCGGAATGAAATTTTGCAAATGGCGCTGTTGGAACCGAAATTAGCTATTTTGGATGAGACTGATTCTGGTTTGGATATCGATGCTCTCAAGATTGTCGCCGGCGGTGTGAATCAGTTGTCAACTGCTGAAAATTCGATGTTGGTGATTACTCACTATCAGCGGTTGCTGAATTACATTATTCCTGATTTTATTCACGTCATGGAAGCCGGTAGAATTATCTTGACTGGCCCGAAAGAGTTGGCGCTGGAATTGGAAGAGCGCGGTTATGACTGGGTTGTGGAAGAGGAAGCAGCAGGAGTAGGCGCGCGATGATGAATACGCAAGTTGCTAGTAGGGAAATGTTTTTGACTGATTTGGTGAATCAGTGCGGCAAGTTGGAGGCTGTTAATAGCAAAAGTGCGGCTTACGGGTTGCAGGATTTGCGGGCTGTGGCGACGGAATACGTGCTTTCTTCAAGTTTTCCGACGGTGAGGGATGAGGAATGGCGCTTTACTGATTTGTCGTCGGTGTTGCAAATTCCTTTTCATATACCCCAGAGCAATCAGTCAAAAGTTAAGCTGGCTGATATCATTATGCCAGTGAAAAATCGGGAGGATTTACCATTAAGATTGGTATTTGTCAACGGTTTTTATGCGCCGGATTTGTCAACGGTAGACTCGTTGGTTTTGCCGAATTTGCCGCTCGACTTTTACGCAGGTAATCTATCTAATGTACCCGAAAAATATCAAGGGCGCATCAGTGATGTTTTGAGCAAGCACAGACAGCAAACAGAGGTGTTTACGGCGCTGAATACTGCGGGTTTGGCGGATTCTGCGGTGGTGTTCGTGCCGGCCAATATGTCGATCGACCTTCCGATTCACTTGCTGTTCCTGACAGCGCCAGGTACATCTGGCACGATGTCCCAGCCGCACTGCTTAGTCATAGCTGAGCCGGGAAGCAATGTGACGCTGATTGAGGATTACGCAACTATCGGTAATGTACCAGCCTTTACTAATGCTGTAACCGATGTTGTTGTCGGCGAAAACGCCACTGTGAATCACGTTCGGCTGCAGCGGGAAGGTGGGGAAGTTGTTCATATCGGCAAAAGTGCGATCGAGCAATCTCGAAATAGCCGTTATACTTGTCATGCTATCAGTTTGGGAGGCAAAATATCGCGGCACAATTTAGAAGTTTTTCAGCGCGGCGAAGCCACCGAAACAACTTTAAACGGCTTAACCGTAGCCTTTGGCGAACAGTTATCAGACACTCACAGTGTAATCGATTTCAATCACCCTCACGGTACAAGTCGCCAATTGCACAAGTGCATTGTCGGCAACAAAGCTCGTGCTGTATTTAACGGCAAAGTTTTCGTTCGCAAAGCCGCACAATTAACAGATGCTGGACAATTGAGCCGAAACTTGTTGCTGTCGCCGAGAGCTCGTGTAGATACCAAACCGCAGTTGGAAATTGTTGCCGACAACGTTAAATGTTCCCACGGTGCAACTGTCAGTCAATTAGAAGATGATGAACTTTTCTACTTGCAAAGTCGCGGTTTGGATTTAGAAAGAAGTCGCTATTTGCTAATCGATGCTTTTGCGGCGGAAATGCTCAATCAATTACCGATTATTGGGGTGGCGAAAATGCTTTCAACCTGCATGGCTATCCAAGCATAACTCATAAAGATGATGACACAGCACTGCTGTGTCCCTACCACATCTTGCACCATTTTAAACAGCCTGTAGGGGCTGGTTTCACGAATAATAATTGCCTAAAACCAACAATTTCGTAAACCCGCCCCCACCCAACGACAAATCACTAACTTCAAAAAATATGACACTTATTCAAGAAAAAACACTTGCATCAAAAGTTCGCGGCGACTTCCCAATTTTGAATGAAAAAGTTAACGGTAAACCGCTAGTTTATTTAGACAATGCAGCTACTTCTCAAAAACCTCTAGCTGTCATCAATGCTTGGCGCGACTACTACGAGAAATATAATGCAAACGTGCACCGAGGCGCTCACACTCTCAGCGCCAAAGCGACTGATGCTTACGAAGGTGCGAGAGACAAAGTTGCGGCCTTTGTAAATGCCGCGTCGCGGCAAGAAATTGTTTACACTCGCAACGCCACCGAAGCGATTAATTTAGTTGCTTATTCTTGGGGTTTGAGCAATCTGCAAGCCGGAGATGAAATTATCCTGTCGGTGATGGAACACCACAGCAATCTCGTGCCGTGGCAAATGATTGCTCAAAGAACCGGTGCGGTGCTGAAGTTTGTCGAGTTAACGGAAACTAACGAGTTTGATTTGGAACAGTTTAAAACGCTGATTTCCCATAAAACTAAATTGGTGTCAACCGTTCATGTTTCTAATACTTTAGGCTGCATTAGTCCTGTCAAAGAAATCTGCGAAATTGCCCACAGTTTCGGCGCAAGAGTTTTAATAGATGCTTGCCAAAGCGTGCCGCACATGATAGTAGACGTGCAAGCAATAGATTGCGATTGGCTGGTTGCTTCCGGTCACAAAATGTGCGCTCCGACTGGCATCGGTTTTCTGTACGGTAAGCTGGACTTGCTGAGAGAAATGCCTCCGTTTTTCGGCGGCGGCGAGATGATTGCTGACGTGTTTTTAGAATATTCAACTTATGCCGATTTGCCGCACAAATTTGAGGCCGGCACGCCTGCAATCGGCGAGGCGATCGCCCTTGGTGCAGCAATCGATTATCTTAGTAACATTGGCATGGATAAGATTCACGCTTGCGAAGCAGAATTGAATGCTTATATGTTCCAACAATTGCGGCAAATTCCCGAAATCAAAATTTACGGGCCACAACCAGACAGCAACGGGGAAGGTAGGGCAGCTTTGGCGGCATTTACAGCCGGAGAAATTCACCCTCAAGACTTGTCTACCATGTTAGACCAGGAGGGAGTCGCGATTCGTTCCGGGCATCACTGCACGCAAGCTTTGCACCGCTATTTGAACGTTTCATCTACTGCCAGAGCGAGTTTGTATTTTTACAATACTCGCGAGGAGATTGATGTGTTTGTGAAAGCGTTGAAAGAGACGATCGACTTTTTTGCTGGGATTATGGGATAAGTTAATTAGTGATTAAAAGGGCTTTTTTTTGAACCGCCTGCATCTGCGGTTCAAAAAAAGAACCCCCTTTTTGATAGTATCTGGGCCTGTGGTAAAATAAAACTAGAGTTTTCTCAGCTCAAGGAGATTTTGAGATGATTGCTACTACTTCCAGTTTAGCCGAACAGAGAACACTGCTAGAAAACATTAGCTGGTCAACCTTTGAAACGTTGCTCAAAGAAATAGGCGATAAGCGAGGTTATCGCATAGCTTATGATAACGGGATGTTGGAAATTATGAGTCCTTTATACGAACATGAAAATCCCAAGATTCAGTCGGATCGCTTCATTTTCATTTTAGCAGAAGAACTCGGCATTGAAATCAAAAGTGCTGGCTCAATGACTCTGAAGCAAGCACAGGCTAAAAAGGGTATAGAACCTGACAATTGTTATTATATTCAAAGTGAACCAGCAGTCAGAGGCAGGCAAGAACTAGACTTAGAAACTGCCCCACCGCCCGACTTGGCAATTGAAATAGATATTACCAGCAGTTCAATTAATAAGTCAGGAATTTACTCGGCACTTGGCGTACCCGAACTCTGGAGATATAACGGGCGAGTTTTAAAATTTTATCAGTTAGCTTCCGAGGACTATGTTGAATGCAATTTCAGTATTGCTTTTCCCTTTTTATCATCAACAGAAATGAGTAGGTTTTTTGAGCAGACTAAAACAATGGGAGAAATTGCATTACTGAAATCATTTAGAATTTGGGTTAGGGAAAAAATCTAAAGCGGTGAATATCGCCCTTTCGTCCATCCGCGTTCATTGTGGCACGGGCGTCCCGCCTGTGAAAAATATGCGGTTTAACAAAAGAGCGATCGCCCAACTAAAACTCCCTAATTTCAGGATGGATAAACTGATAACCAGCCGCCTTAATCTTTTGATTCGACACCCTCGCATTATAAGGCCGCACGCTAGGACTTCCATCCCAAGAAACTTTAGGCAGATTGTGAGTTTCAAAAATGCGATCAAGCAATTCACCACTGGATAGCGACACATCCCCGACTAAGTTGTAAATTCCCTGCAATCGATTTTCCAAAGCAAAGGTTAACCCCCCAACAATATCATCTCGATGCACCCAATTAGTAGCATCTTCCCCCCTACCGGGACGAGTGCTCCCAGCCCAACCTCTAAAGATTTTAACTAATTCTCGCCCAGGCCCATAAATTCCTCCCAAACGGAGAATGCAGACGTGAAGATTGGGACTAGAGGCTGCTAATAAAATCCGTTCTGTTTCTGCAATAATTTCACCGTTTGGATTAGCCGGCGCGACAGGTGATTCTTCATTTACCAATTCACCTTGGCGATCGCCATACACAGAATAAGTACCCGTATAAATAACCTGCTTTACTGTCGGGATCTGCTGTAAAACCGATACTAAAGTTGTCGCAGTCTCTAAATAACTCTCCCGATAAGCCTGAGAATTTGGAGCACCTACGCACAGCATAACAGCATCTTGTTCTTGCAATACAGCCGTCATTGCATCTTTGTCATTTCCTTTGAGCACGGCTACCCGCTGCGCGACTCCCTCCAACTCAACTACTCGCGTCGCCGTGGTAGTTGTCGCCGTCACGGTACAATCAGATTTGCCACGTAAATGTTTGGCTGTCGCAGTACCCACATAGCCGCAGCCGACGATCGCAACTTTCATAAAAAATTCTCCATTGTGTCATGCTCTCTAAAATTATTGCCGGTTTCTGAAATCATGGCGCGCTGAGTTTTGTGGTAAAATGCAAAGCATCGTTATCAATCGGAGTAGCATCGTGTCCGAGAGAGATATTTTTGCCACTTCCTCAGAAAGCGAACTTTTAGCTTTTTATGGTTCTTTGTTTGCGATCGCCGCCGCCGATGGTTCCGTTGATATTGACGAACTAGATTTGTTGTTTAAAACCATAAATTTAGACAAATTTTCTGATTCTGCAAAGGCTCAAATCCAATTCTACACAGCCAGTCCCCCTTCACTCAGCGACTGTTTGCAAACACTCAGTCAGTCAGAAGAACCGCTGCGTTTGGGAGTCATGTATTTTTTAATTAACATTGCTGGGGCAAATAAGACGCTGCATCCCGCAGAAAGCGAGGCGATACAATCCGCCAAAAAACTGCTGGCGGTTTCCGACTTGCAAATCCAAGCCATGCAGCAATTCATCGCAGACATGAAACAAATACGGGAGGCAGGCCCTAATAAAAATCAGGCGTCAGCATCCTTCAATTCGGCTGTTTCCCAGCTTAAAACTAAGGGCATTCCTCTCGATTTTATCGACCCAAAAGGAACCACAACAAACCTCAGAAACCCCAAAATTAACTATTCCGATGAAAGTTTTTGGACTAAAGTGAAAAACTTTGCTTTAACCGCAGGAAGAGAAGTAGTTGAAAAAGCTTTGATTCTATACTATACGGCTCAGAACCCAAACGTGCCTGCTTGGGCAAAAGGAGTTGTAGTTGGAGCTTTGACCTATTTTATCTCTCCTGTTGATGCCATTCCCGATGTATTAGTCGGTATCGGATTTACAGATGATTTGGGAGTGTTGCTGACGGCAATAGCTACTGTTTCAGTATACATTAATGCTGATACTAAAGAACAAGCCAAAGAAAAAATGAAAGATTGGTTTTGCCAATAATATTATTTCCGGTGGAGCGTTTGGTTTCCGTCTGCATGGGCATAATATAATCTGAATATTATAGCAGTTGTCAATCCGATGAAATACAAGACACGGCAGTGCCGTGTCCCTACCCAATATCTGTAATTCACTCAACTGAAAACTTGATTATTGTGGATTCTCAGTCTTTAATCGGCTTACCATCTCGATTGACAATACGGCTTTCACCATCCTTAGCCGTGACATTTTCATAAACCCCTTCATCCCGCTTCACGTACTTGCTGAAACCCGAATTTTTATAATCGGTGTCGGATGTCGGCTTCATCAACCTCGGAGCGCTCAGCAGTCGGCGTACCGGAGCATCTGCGGGAGTGTCTCCGGGTTCGCACTTAGCCAACTCGCACAGTTGGCCCCAAGTCGAAACTTCCAGGTTCATGCTGTGCCAAACTTCTAACTGCTGGTTGTTTTCGGGACACAAATAATCGTATACAGGCATACTAAGAATCTCGTTTGCAACTACTAAAATTACTAATTGCACGGTAATTGAGAATATTATAGCTCAACATTACTAATAATTCAACCCTAAAAATCAAACTTTACTATTTTTAACGGTTGTTGAAACCTTAAATCCGCTATATTATTAACCCTGTGTGCTTGCTCCCGGATGCGATCGAGACACAGCCCAAAAGTACCCTACCCTGAAATCCTCTGACTCGATCGCACGATCACACGATCAACGGCTAGCAAATGCCCGCAAGACTTCCCTCAATGCCGTCACAGGATTGATCGTCATTTTCAGACTGTACGCCAATCACAGATTCTAAGTTTCAATTTTATTTATTTACTCACCAGCGAGGATTTACCGATGAGCGATTTCAAAGTTACGCCAGAAGTAGAGCTGAACACAGCTCAAATGTTGGAGCGATATCAACTGCAAGATGAGACAACTCTGCGGCGTTGGGCAAAACTGCACGGCATCAACAGCACTCGTGGTTTCTTCTATCCCAGTGAAGTAGATTTGATGGATCACGCTCACCACCATCTCTACAATTTGGGAATGAGTATTGCCGATTACCAAAGCCTTTTAGACCGGCGCCGCACCCATTCCCAGACACCGGGCGACCAAAATAAAACAGTTGCAAGTCAAGTTGCTGACGAAGCATACGATGCCATAGAAACGCTAACAGATCAGTATGCTGAAGCTATTGATTTAATGGGAGAACGTATAGCAGACCATTTCATCGATGAACTCGATTTATCTGTGATGAGACACCTTTCTAAAAAAGTGCAAGACCGGCGCACTCTCAACGGTCAAACCAAAAAGCCTAACCGTTTTCTCCAAGTGATTAAAGCCGTGTTGCAACCGAGCAGCGAAAATACGCTTCTGGTTCCCAAAAAAGAGAATGACTCTAGTTTAGAATTAGAACAGCATCATCGGCTCGGCTAGTCGGCGATTTTTTTGAAAGACTAATAGACTTTTTGTCAAATTTACTGGTCAAATTTACTGGTCAAATTTACTTAAAAGCCGACCTGAACCCTCCCCTTGTGCAAGGGGAGGGAGCAAGAGTCAATCGATTGTAGATTTTAGATTTGAGATTTTAGATTAAAGAATTGAAGCATTGACCCCACGGATAAATTAGGCTGGCAAGTTTCATCGGATACAGGTTTTTTATTTCTGGGTCCTGAGTCTGCTTTCGGAATGAATCCGGGGGCTTGTATCCTGGATGCTTTCGGTCACATTTTTTATATTATGAAGGGGAACTGAAGAGAATAAATAGAGGTTTCCCAGAAGTCTAAATAACTTTTAAACTGATGTTGGGTTGCGCGACGCAACCAAACCTAATATAACTGGGGATAGATTGCGCAATCGCCAAAATTAGAGATAATATCTGCAGAATTGAACCTGTCAACCTTGCCCAAGGTAAAAAAATGATTAAATCCTGGATGGTAATTGGAGGCGTCGCCTTTGTAGTAGCACTCGCAGCTAACTTCATCCCGCCCAGCGACATCCAATGGTTCAACCGCTTGCAGCGTCCGAGATGGCTAGTATTTGAAAAAGCAATTCCCCTAATTTGGACAGTAATTTTTATTTGTGCAGCTTGGTCAGCAGTGATTGTGTGGGAAAAAGAACCAGGAACTCAGGAGACTTGGCTGAGAATGGGTTTGTACCTGCTTTTAGAAATAGTAACTATGTCTTACACCTCGGTTATGTGCAAAGTTAGGAGCCTAAAAGTCGGCACAATAATCGGCGGAACGGGCGCTATTTTAAGCGTAATCCTAGCTTTAACTGTGTTGCCAGTTTCCGAGCCGGCCGCCCTGTTATTGCTGCCTTACATACTTTGGAGTCCGATCGGCACTTACACCACTTGGGCGATGATGCACCTCAATCCTGCCGATGTTTAGGCTCTGGAATTAGTCCTTTTAATGAGCTGGCAAGCATCGGGAACAAGCACCTTTTTTCGGTAGTATCTACCTGCAACGCAGGTTTTATTCCGCAAAGACTTGATGGGAATAATTGTACAGTGGCACAACTGGAAGCTTATGATATCGGTAAGCCAAGCTGCATGAACCAAGTGTGCTTGTCTGTGTAACCGCGTTGAAAATGGATTTTGCCATCAACAACATGAAAGAAGCCACAGCCTTGGAGCGTAAAACTTTTGCCAGTTGGTAGGTTGCCACCAAACTCACCTAGAAATGTGCCGCCACCAGTCCACTCGACGATCGCCCACTCGCCATCCTCAAACAAATTCTCAACGTGCGTGTAATTGTCTGGAAAGGCTTGGAAGAAGGTAACAAAACTCTCCAGCAACGCCTCACGCCCGTTTAGAGGCTCGCCAAAGGCAACTTGATGGTTCTCTGCATCGTCGTGATAAAGGTCGATCAGCGCGTGAGGGTCACGAGCGTTATAAGCAGAAACCCAGTCTTGGATAACTTGCTTGGGCGTTTTCATTTTTGCTTCCCTAATACAGAACAGATAAGTAAAGATATTAGTTAGCCGCTTCTCACCCTCAAATTTACCGACTTGGAGAGCTGCTTGGAGGCTCCGTTTCCGGCGGTTCAGGAGGGGGAGATTCTGAATCGGGAGGATTCAGCGACTCCTCCCAAACTTTGATTTGCGATCGAGCTTGCTCAAAAGCCCGAGTCCCCGAGGGAATTTTCTTCAAAGTCGCGATCGCCCCAGCCAGATCCGACGACGACTGTTCCACACCAAGCGCCAAAATCCGCTGGCTCCACTCATCAATCGCCTCACTCGCCTGCCACCGGAGCGAACTCGACTCCGGCACCTGACTTGCCAGCGAAATAGCCGTTTGCAAAGCGTCAGCAGTCCCGGCTCGGGCCGTCTGACGGGCGTTCTGCAAACCTTGCTCGCCCTGAAATTGAGCCTCCCAAGTCCGAATGTTCGATCGAGCTTCCTCATAAAGCACCCGTCCTGATCGAATCCGGCGGGCCATCTCAATTGCCCCCGCCAAATTGCCGCCCGCCGCTAGCTGCTGAGCTCTATCCAAAAACGGCTGGTCAACAAGCCGCTGTCTCCTCTCGATCCAAGCTTGAATTTTGGCTTGAGCTTCCACGTAAAGCGCCCTACCTCTAGCGATCCGAGAAGCTTGAGCAACGGCGGCTTCCAGAGCATTCGGATCGCCCGTACTTGCCAAATCGTTCGCTCTTTGCAAATACGGACTGTCTTCCAGCAGCTCGATTTGACGGCTCAAGGTGCTAATTTGACGGCGAGCTTCCGAAGCGCGGGGATTTGATTCCGGGACTGTTTGCAATTGCGCGATTGCAGCCCTCAAATCATTTACCCCACCAGGCGCCGCCAGCCTGCTTGCCATATCCAAAACTTTGACATCAGCCATTTCTTGCTGCCAGCGACCGACTAAATCTTGAGCTTGTTTGTATAAAGGGCGGCCGGACTTCAACTTTTGAGCAATCTCGATCGCCTTGGAGAAACCCTCAACAGAGCCAGTCAAAGCCTGAGAAGTAGCATTCGCCAACTCATTAAAATCCTGTACTTGTTCCCTTAAATTTGCCGACTCTGGAATCTTGTTAGCGATCGCGATCGCCTCCTGCCAATCCCCTGCCTGCAAGCGTTTTTGGGCGATCTCCAAAATTTTCTTGCTAAATTCCGCGATCGCCTTATTGGCTGCTTGATACAAATAACTGTTTTGATCAATTCCCTCAGCCAGCTTAATCCCCGTCACCAGATTGTCGAGACCTCCCTCGGAGGCTTTATTCCGGGCTTTTAGCAACTTATTGCCCTCAGCCCGAGTCGTCTGAATTAGCTTAGTCAATTCCTCGTACTTAGCCGATTCCCAGAAAGTATTTCCCAAATCCAAAAGCAGAGTAGCTTGGCGGAAAGCCAGCGGCCACTCTTCCTGACGCAAGTGGTCTTCAGCCGTGCGGTAAATTTTCTCTGCATCGCTCCATATCGACTGCCACTTTTCAATCTGCTTTTCCATCTTCGGGTAAGCCGGAACGTTTTTAGGAACCTTACGAGCGAGCGCAATCGCCTCATCCAGCTTTCCTTCTTGGAAACTAGCATTTCCCAGCCTAATAATATCCTCCGACCACCGATCGATTTGAGTGTTAATTCTCGGCCGCAGCGGATGGTTTTGTGGCAAAGCATTCACTAATTCGATCGCCCTGAGCAAATCATCCGCCGTCCGCTTGCTTGCTGCTTCTTGAGCGCAAAAAAAGCGATCGTTAGCAGAAGCCGTCGGCCAAAAAATCTTTGAGCAATTTGACTGCGAGGTCAGGTTGAGCAAAGACGCAATTGCCACAAACCCCATACCCACCGATAGCATCAAACTCACCGCCAGCCAAAACTGCCACTTATTCGACCAGTTCCGCCAAAACGGATTGTGTTCCTCCGGCGGCTGCGAGTTTTCCCCAGACAAATTTGGCGGTAGTTCCAGATGCCCTCCCGGCAGTTTTCCCGAAGTAACCAACTCTCGGAGCTCTTTAAGTCGTTCAGCCCGGTTTTTCCTTGCTGGTAGCCGCACCAGCGACGAAGTATCCTTTGTTGACTCCAAGGATTCTGATGCCGACCAACGGCCTGATGTTTTGCGATCTTGACTCATATCCTCACCACAAACAGCAACCAGCCTGTCTTAATTATTTCAAAACAGCGATCGCTGCTATTGACTGCTCTATAGAATGTATTCATCACTTTTAAATACTCCTGCAGGCGAAAGACTGCAAGAGCCGATCGCCAAACCGCCAAAATCAAAATTTTGTGATTAGGTAATTGATAATGCGTAATTGGCAATTGGTCAAGGCCATCATCCCTAACTCGCACTCAATAGAGCCAATTACACATTATCGTCTCAAGAACCGGAGTTTGAGCGCAAATCGCCGATCAGTTCCGCGAGTTGGTCGCTATTAGCTTGGTAAACCTCGTTGCAGAAATGGCACGTAGCCTCAGCCCCCCCATCTTTTTCAATCATGTCTTGGAGTTCGGCTTCGCCCAACATTTTCAAAGCTCCCAAAACTCGATCGAACGAACAGCCACAGTCAAAGCGCACCATCTGAGTTTCCGGGAAGATTTCCAGGCCCATATCTCCCAGTAACTCTTCAAGAATCTGGTGCAGCGTTTTGCCCGAGCGCAGCAGTGGCGTAAAGCCCGACAATTGAGCAACTCTAGATTCTAAAGTTTGCACCAATTTTTCGTCCGTTGCCGCCTTCGGCAGAACCTGCAACAGCACACCCCCAGACGCTTCTACCCCGCCCGCCCCCACAAACACCCCCAAAACCAGAGCCGAAGGCGTTTGCTCGGAGGTTGCCAAATAGTGAGTCAGATCGTCGCCAATTTCGCCCGAAACCAATTCTACCGTACTTGAATAAGGGAAGCCGTATCCAACGTCCCGCACCACGTACAAATAACCGTCACCTATTGCCCCGCCGACATCTAGTTTGCCTTTAGCATTGGGCGGCAGTTCCACTTCAGGATTATCCACATAACCTCGAACTGTTCCATCGAGTCCCGCATCAACCAGAAGCCCGCCCAGCGGCCCATCTCCTTTGATGCGAATGTTGACCCTCGATTCGGGCCGCTTCATGCTGGAGGCGAGTAACAGTCCCGCCGACATCGTGCGGCCGAGGGCGGCTGTAGCCACGTAGGAGAGCTTATGCCGCCGTCTTGCTTCTTCGGTGAGGCGGGTGGAAATGACGCCTACAGCGCGAATTCCGCCCTCTGCGGCTGTAGCGCGAATTAATTGATCGGCCATGAAAAACCTTACTTTGTCTTTTGATACCTTCTTGAACTATTTTATAAGTTCTTGAAGGTTGTGGCAGCAGAGAGCAGCAGTTGACTCGGCGGGCCTGGATGTGCGATCGAACTTCAGAACTCGCCTCTGTTTTCTTTTTTACCTTGATTAACCGACTATTTCTTAACAAATACTCGAAGGGATTATTCACGCTCAATATTTATTTGAAAAGCCCCAAATAACGAGTGCCTTTATTTTTACAAAGCCACCTTATTCTAAGTTATTTTATAACAACTAACAAATAAGCTGTGGAGCATTTAAACCACTAACGAGGCCAGTAGGGTGCGTCAGATCGATCGCTTCCATCGGCAAGGGAAACGCTGCGGACTGACGCACCCTACAATACTATTTTAAATGCTCCACAGCTTAACCACTAATAACTAATAACTATAGTCCAGGACGCACTACGAACAAATAAACCTGGCTTTTTAACCGATCTAGAGGCTTTTAAGCCGATGTACTTAATCTAAAAAACCCGGTTTCTGGCTACCGGTGCATAAGTTTTAAACTAATGACTAATGACTAACAACTAATGACTAACAACTAATGACTAACAACTAATGACTAACAACTAATGACTAAAGCTTATCTTGCCGCTAACCAGACGATTACCAAACCTTTACCTTTGCCGGTTAGAGTCAGAGGCGTAGGTCTCAGACAAATGTTTTTTAGCTGGAAAAAAGAGATATGCCACCAACATCCAAAGCACTTTTAGCAGAAATCCAGCATAACACAGGAGCGAGTCGAAACTTGCATTTTTATGCCAAGGGCGAAACCATTCCTATGATGTCGCAAGGCCTGTGGCGAGTCTGTCAAGGTTTAGCACAACTGAGCACGCTTTATCCAAACGGGGAAGAAGGACTTTTGGGTTGGGTTGGGCCTTCGATGTGCTTCGGTTTGTGGTTGACAAGCTTGCAGACTTACCGAGCTACGGCGACATCAGATATTTATTTGATGTGGTATTCTATGGTGGAAATCGAAGCTTCTCCTCAATTGGCTCACGAGTTGCTGCCTCAAATGGTACGGCGGCTGCGGCAAATGGAAGCAATTTTAGCGATCGCCGGACAGCGGCGAGTAGATGACCGTTTGTATCAGCTACTGCTATTATTGCAACAGGAATTCGGTCAGCCTGTGGTTGAGGGAACTCGTTTGAATATCCGCTTGACACATCAAGATATTGCTAATGCGATTTGCACGACGCGGGTAACAGTAACTCGAATGCTGGGAAAATTGCAGCAGCAAGGGTTAATTAGTCGAGATGGCGATCGGCATTTAATTCTTAACAAAGATGTTTTTGCGTCCACGTCGGATTTGTTTGGCTGCAACCCTCAAGCTGTGTAGAACCGACAGCAATTTGCCTTTCCACTTTTTTGCATCTACATAAAGTCTTCCAGTATTAGCTATCAAATCTCAGTGCATCAGAATTGTTTATCTGGCTCCTCCTCTCCCTATCTACAGCCATACGTTTGCAGTTGGAAAAGATATAATTAAGCGGTGCATCTATTTAGGACTAAACCCAATGGCTAAATCAACTCAAGAAACACCGCAACCAGACAAAAAAGAATTAACTGAGATCACAGCTAAACCTCAAGAACAACAAGAAGAACCGCCCAACAAAGGTGACGGGCGGAAATAGTCGATCGTTAGTTTTTATTTACAATTACTCGTTACCAGGATCTGCCTGGTAAC
>NZ_JAUBTS010000018.1:0-89381 GCF_036705105.1 Microcoleus sp. B9-D4 | reverse complement strand
GCAGATCCGGAGGCTCCGCCTCCAATTGGCCCCAGCAAGAGACGGGCGGAAATAGTCGATCGTTAGTTTTTATCAGCCATTACTCGTTACCAGGATCTGCCTGGTAACGCAGATCCGGAGGCTCCGCCTCCAATTGGCCCCAGCAAGAGACGGGCGGAAATAGTCGATCGTTAGTTTTTATCAGCTATTACTCGTTACCAGGCTCTGCCTGGTAATGCAGATCCGGAGGCTCTGCCTCCAATTTGCCCCAGCAAGAATCGAGGCTATTCTTCTGGGTATTGGTTCCCAGGCAGATCCTGGAAGTTAATCGGGTGTGTTTACTATTGACAAATTATTCAGTTTGTGTAGTGGCGTTGTTCGATCGCAACTTAGGCTTTCCCGGCTTTCCACGGAGGCCGTTTAAAGAAACCACATCAGCCTCAGAACTCTCCCTAGCCACCCGAATCAGCAACCCCGACAACAACAAACTCGCCAACATCGACGAACCCCCGTAACTAAAAAACGGCAGTGGCAAACCCGTAGTCGGCAAAACCCCCGTCGCCACCCCAATATTCAGCAGCGACTGTCCCACCATCACCACCATCACCCCAATCGCCACCAACTGAGACTCAATATTTCGAGCCTTCATCGCTACCCTCAAAGCCACAGTCGAGTAAGCCGCCAACATCAGCAACAGCGAGAAACCTCCCACCAAACCAAACTCCTCAGCAAACACAGCAAAAATAAAATCGCTGTACTGAATCGGCAAATAAAATAACTTTTGCTGCGACATCCCCAAACCCACACCCCAAATGCCCCCAGAACCAACAGCCAGGAGACTTTGAATCAACTGATAGCCGTCTTGCATCGGATCAGCCCAAGGATTGAGAAAAGACATAATCCGGCGGCGCTGATATTCCCTCAAACTAATACTTAAAACCGCTAAAAGCATTCCCCCCATAGCCGTTGCGCCCAACTGCAAGTAAGGTAAGCCCGCAGCCATTGCCACCAACCACAAAGTCATCCCGCACAAAGCCGTGGTACTTAAATTTGGCTGCAACAAAATTCCCAAAAGCATTGCACCGAAAATTAACAGCCAAGTTAAGCGAACTTTATTTGTCAACCGGGGCCAGTTACCGAAAATGCGGGCGCTTTGGAGAACAAAAAACGGCTTAATCAACTCCGAAGGTTGAATAATCGGAACCGGGCCCAGAGATATCCAGCGAGTCGCCCCGTTGATGGTGGTTCCCACTCCCGGAACTAAGGTCAACCAGAGCAATCCCAGCAGCAATAAAACGCCTAACTGAGATGTTTTCATGATGTAGCGCAGTGGGGAGTACACTATCAAGTTAAAGCCGGCCAGCCCGATCGCCACTGCGATTAGCTGTCGTTTAAAATAATAAAGGCCATCTCCAAATTCATAATTGGCAATGGGATAGGAAGCCGAAAACAATGCTGTCAGCCCGACAAACAGCCACAGAAAAGTCAGCCACCTCAGCCACCGAGCCTCAGCGGCCCATTGAGACGCGCTGGGGTCAAAAAATGGAATCAAGCGTCGAATGTCATTAGCCATAGGATTTTAGAATGATCTCAATAAACTCTAACAAAGATGGCTAAAGTACCAGATTGGTTAATTTACGCATTAATCTGCTCGCTATTATATGGTTTGTGGGGATTTTTTGGCAATTTAGCAACTAAATATATTGACTCTAAAACTGCTTTTGTTTATGAAGCAATTGGCGCTATTTTAACTACTTTATTTATTATTATCCAAACTAATAATTTTAGTTTTGAGGGAGATGTTAGGGGAATTTTTTTTGCCATGTTAGTTGGCGTTTGTGGCACTGTGGCATCATTAGTATTTTTTATAGCCCTTGGCAAAGGTGAAGTTGCCAATGTGGTGAGTGTTACGTCTATCTACCCGCTGATTACTATATTATTATCGTCTTTATTCTTGAAAGAGGCTATTACGTTACCACAAATGCTTGCTGTTTTGTTAGCGATAATCGCAGTTATACTGTCTTCTTATTGAAATATTTGTCAATGATGAGATTAACAACGCTGGACATTCTTCCTTCTACTAGAGGAATCCTAAATGATTCAGATAAATTTGTAGGGGTAGTGCTAAGAGTGCCTACCCCCTATCTATCGGGCAACCACGGGGGATTGCCCCTACAATAATTATGCAAATGATGCGAGGATTGCTATATAACAACAAAAAAGAGGTCATCGCGACCTCTTACCCCTCTACTAATCCAGCTTCGGCTCTTAAAGTAGACCGGTATTAGCACCGGGCTTACCCGTAGCCAGTTGCACTTTAATAATTCTGCCGCCCATTTTCATAATTCTTTGCTGTTCCCGGAACCAGTTGTCGTAAGGAACGAGCTTAGTAAAATAGGTATTTTGCAATTCGCGCTGAGTGCGGATGCGGGTTTGACTTGGGACGCAAGCAGTCACCTTAAACATTCTCATGGGAAACTAACTCCTGAGTAGGTTTACAGATTATTAGATGGATTTTTTAAAGATTGAAGGCAGGGAGTTAGGAGTCAAAACTAGCTCGTTAAAACTCGTCGGGCTTTCTCGACAAGCCTTTGACGGTCTAGCAATCACTCTCAACTTCCCTGACCTCTTTTCAAAGTCAAAGGTAACAAGTCCAAAGTTAAAAGTTAAAAGAGGCAAGAAATAAATATTTTTCTTTCTTCCTTCTTCTTCCTTCTTCCTTCTTCCTTCTTCCTTCTTCCTGAGTCTTAGCTCAAGCCAGAGCAGATGTAGTCGAAATAGACGCCCATTTCTTTTCCAGCGTCAGAACCGACCAAACCGGCGGTGACTTCTTTCATTGCTTGGATTGCTTGTACGGTAGAACCGATGGGCACGCCCAAGGAGTTGTAGGTTTCTTTCAAACCGTTGAGCACGCGCTCATCGAGGATGGAAGGGTCGCCAGCTAGCATAGCGTAGGTGGCGTAGCGGAGGTAGTAGTCCAAGTCGCGGATGCAAGCTGCATAACGACGAGTGGTGTACATATTGCCGCCGGGACGAGTTACATCAGAGTACAACAGAGACTTAGCAACTGCTTCTTTGACGATTGTGGCTGCATTAGCGCTGATGGCTGTAGCGGCGCGGACGCGCAGTTCGCCAGAAGCAAAGTAGTTCTTGAGCTTGTCTAGAGCGCTGATGTCGAGGTACTTACCTTGAACGTCAGAGGAATTGATAACGGCGGTAATTGCGTCTTGCATGGTTGTCTTGTTTCCTAGAAAGTGGCTGAGTCAGTCCAATTTTGGAGCTAGAATTTGGAATTTGGGATTTGGGATTTGAGATTTTTAAGTGGCTGGTTATTTGCAAAAGCTTTTAACTTGTTGCCGGCAACCCCCAATTTTTTAATCTAAAATCGAAAACCTAAAATCGAAATTCCTTACTGCATCGCACCGATAACGTAGTCGAAGTAGGAGGAAGCTTCGGAAGCATCTTCTCCAGACAGCAGCGAGCTTGCTGCATTTTTCATAGCGCGAACGCCTTCGGCGACGGCTTCAATCGGGGTGCCGAGAGATTTGTACATTTCGCGGACGCCGACAATACCGATTTCTTCGATCGGAGTAATGTCGCCAGCTACGATTCCGTAGGTAATCAAACGCAGGTAGTAGTCCATGTCGCGCAAGCAAGTTGCGGTCATTTCTTCGCCGTAAGCGTTGCCGCCGGGAGAAACAATATCAGGGCGCTTTTGGAAAAGTTGGTCGCCTGCTTGCTTGACGATGCGTTCGCGGGATTCGCTCAAAATTTGGGCGATGCGGACGCGGCGTTCACCAGAGGTGACGAAGCTTTTGATCCGATCTAATTCACCTGGGCTCAAGTAGCGAGCTTCGGCGTCTGCGTTGACGATTGATTTGGTGACGATACTCATCTTGTGTGTACCCGCTGGATATTTTGCTATATGAACTGCTCTGCGCTGAGCTAGCGAAGGCGGGCACTTGCGTCCCGTATCTTTCCTGCTCAGGCAGGAGCTTTGACGGGGAAGGCTGGACTTTCCACACTCAGCAACTGTTGAAGTTGTTGGCGGGTGACTGCCTTCGGTGCTTAACGGCGCTGGTTCTTCACGCCGGTGCGGTTGTGAGTGCTCGCACTAAGCCTGTCGCTTACAATACCATAAATGACTGATGCGATCTTTAATTTATGATCAAGATTGCAGCAGGCCACTTAGTGGCGATCGAGTGACTGTCGGGCAGTTAGTAAGGATATTGCTTCTCTGACACAACTACCTCTCGCAAGTATTTTGAGGCATTATGTTCACATTCTGAGTGTTACTGTAATAGTTTGTAACATTACTTTTCATATTTGGGCCATCGCTTGGGTCTTCTTCGTTAAAATTTCATAGTTTAAAAGTTGCTAAAATTATCTAGCAGCAAGGGTTACAGGCGACCCATCCCTCGCGAGGGAATTGTGACGGGCGATCGCGCGAGGATCAAAGGCTTGGCCCTGAGAGGGAGACAAGCGGGAGATGGGGGGAGAGAGGCGGGGAGCATTGGTGTCAACTTAAGCTTTTAGTCCACCAGTCCTCTCGCTCACCCGGCAGTCCGCCAGGGAATGAATTCCCTGTCTCATAGCGAAAGTCCTCTAAAAGAGGACTGAAGAACTCATTAGTCCTCGCGAAGCGAGGACTTTGGCTTTGAGGTTCTTGTTTCCACCCCTGACGGACTATCGGTTTTACCTTAAGTTGACACCAGTGAGGGGGGAGATGTGCGATCGTCTCACATCTTGCAGCATTCTCAATAAGTTTTGGATGGGCGGGATCTGGGGCCCAACTTTTACTCCCCGCAAGAACACTCACTCTTTGTGTTTGTGGAACAGGCATCTGGCCTGTTCTCGATCGCGATGCCAGATATAAAATCATCGGAAATCGTAACTTTCGAGCTTGTAGCTAGATTTGACTCTCACTTTAAATCTGGTGCGCCGTGAAAAGAAATCTATCAGCCCTTAAAAAAGCTTTACAGTTTGGCATTAGCGGTGCAGTCGGCGGTTTCGTCGGCAATCTCATCACCGAACCTTTCATGCAGGGACTCACTGGTTCGGAATCTGTTTTTGACAGTGTATTGTCCACAGCTCGGTGGTTTGGATTGGTAGGCGGTGGTATTGCTACGGCTATCATGTTCGGCTATTATTACTATATCAAAGGCAAGCCTCAAATTAAACAGGCTTTAAAAAATGGCGGATTGTTTGGTTTAATTGCAGGAGCCATTTCTGGAGCGATCGCCGAAGGTATTTACAGCGGAATTGGCGACGGAAACAACGAATTATTGCGAGTAATTTGCTGGGGAATAGCTGGCAGTTTGTTAGGACTGGGACTTGCACAGCGGATTCCTAATTTGGGGGCGCTTCGCGGCATGGGAGGCGGCGGTGTTGGGGGTGTGTTGGGCGGCTGTTTGTTTATTCTATTTGCTTACAATTTATCCGGTACGGCGGGCCGTTTAGCTGGCTGTGCTGCGATCGGTTTTTGGATTGGAATTATGCTAGTTGTAGCTGAAACTTTGTTCAACAAAGCTTGGCTAGTAATTAGTTACGATACGGGAGCAAATCGCACTCTCACTCTGGGTTCGGAACCAGTGACTTTTGGCAGTGATGAAAATTTGTCTATTATCTGCATTCCTAATGTTTCGCCCCTAGCAATGCGGTTTCAATTAGAAGCAGGTCAAATTGTTTGCGAGAATCTCGATAGCGGGGCCGTGAGTTATTTGCGATCGGGCGACCAAAAGAAAATCGGCAACTGTACAATTACAGTAGGAAACTCTGACTTGCCAGCCCCAACACCAACAAATATTCCGCCTACATTTATATCAGATCAGCCCGCAGTAAATTCTTTTACCAGCGGTCAATTTTCCCTGAAATTAGGCAGTCGAGTTATTCCTCTGAGTGCGGGAACTCAAATATTCACTTCTGACATACCGAGTTTAACAGCCGCAGCATCTAACGGTCTTGTAGCTATAGTCACTTCTCGTTCGAGAAACGAGCTTTCGTTAGGATTGACCAATTTGTGCGATCGCGCTTGGTGGGCTACAGACATTCAAGGTGATATAAAAATGGTAGAACCTGAAAGTACCCTAACTTTGGCGTTGGGAACTAAAATCGAATTCGGTGAATTAGAGGGCGAAATTGTGTAATTAAGCGAGTAGAAACTGAGATATTGCACCATTGTCAATAAACTTTTCATGGCCGGGCAGGATGCCCAGCCCACAATAAAATTTACTCTGTGTGGAACGGGCATCTTGCCCGTTCTTAACAGGATATCCTGCCCAGCCCACAATAAAATTTACTCTGTGTGGAACGGGCATCTTGCCCGTTCTTAACAGGATATCCGATCCACCCATAAGAAAATTTCCTCTTTGTGGAACGGGCATCTTGCCCGTTCTTAACAAGAATTCAAGCAGAACTGCCGCTAACTCCAGTAATTACAGCCGCACCAATCAAATGAGCCAAACGCAACGCTTCAGGAACTTTCCCCGTGTCTGTCAAACGCTGGAGAACCCTCGCTATTACTTCTGGTTGTTCGCCGCAAACTTGAAAAAAGAAAGGTTCAAAAGCGTAAATTTTACCAGCGCGACGCAACAATTCTAAACGGTATTCCGAGTCGGGTAAATAACCGAGGGCTTTTTCAACAGCAGCTAAATCTGGTTGGCGCCGCATGACAGCAACGCAAGGAATTTGCAGCCGCGATGCTAACTCGGGAAGGTCAATAATATTGAAGCCACCGAAAGCAATTCCGTCTAGCAAAACGAGATGCAATTGCGGCAGAAATTTGCCTCCGAGGAGTAGCCCAGAAATAGCATCCGTGGCATCTAATCCGTCTGGGAGGGCTTGTCCCCACACCATTCCTTCAAATCGCGTTCCCCCGCAGACTATGCCCGCGATCGACACCAGACTGCCGCTTGTACGAGAAAACGGAGCGTCGTCAAAGCCAATAACCTTAATTGTGCGATCGAGCCTCAGCAAATCTGCCAGTTTCAACTTGGGGAATTCCGTAAGCTAAAGTTTTTGACATTAATTTGACTTCTAGATATAGTATCATATACGTTAAAGACCTCATTACTAAAAATATTTTAGACAATTGGCCAAAAAATACGTAGCAGCGATCGACCAAGGAACCACCAGCACCAGATTTATCATATTCGATCGCCTGGGACAGATAATTTGCAGCAACCAACAAGAACACCAGCAAATCTATCCCCAACCAGGATGGGTGGAACACAATCCAGAGGAAATTTGGCAGCGCACCCAAAGCGTGATTAAAAATACCCTCGAAATCGGCAAGATCGACCCCAAAGAGATTGCGGCACTCGGTATTACCAACCAGCGCGAAACTACAATTATTTGGGACAGAAAAACTGGCAACTCTTACGGCAATGCGATTGTTTGGCAAGATACCCGCACTCGCTTTATTTGCGATAAATTAGCTGAAGTTGAGGGCAAAGATAGATTTCAAAAACGATGCGGTTTGCCGCTGGCAACTTATTTCAGCGGGCCGAAAATTAAGTGGATGCTGGACAATATTCCAGGATTGCGGGAATCTGCAAATCAAGGGGATGCGATTTTTGGCAATGTCGATACTTTTCTGATTTGGCACCTGACTGGCGGCGCGCACATTACCGATGTTACCAACGCCAGCCGCACGATGCTGATGGATTTGCAAACCCTTGATTGGGATGCGGAAACTTTGGAAATAATGGCAATTCCCCGCCAGATGCTGCCAGAAATTCGCCCTTCGAGTCAAGTTTTTGGAATTGCAAAAGGATTGCTTGCAGGTGTTCCGATTGCTGCTGCTTTGGGCGATCAGCAGGCCGCCCTCGTCGGGCAAACTTGTTTCAGTCCGGGGGAGGCGAAAAATACTTACGGTACGGGCTGTTTTATGCTGCTGAATACTGGTGAGGCGATCGTCCCTTCAAAGCAAGGATTACTGACAACAGTCGCCTACAAGATGGGGGAATCGCCCGCTGTGTATGCTTTGGAAGGCAGTATTGCGATCGCCGGAGCTTTAGTCCAGTGGCTGCGCGACAATTTGGGCATCATCAAAACATCTGCGGAAGTAGAAACATTAGCAAATACAGTCGAAGATAGCGGCGGAGTTTACGTTGTCCCGGCTTTTTCTGGACTCTACGCACCCTATTGGAAAGACAGCGCGCGGGGAGTAATTGCAGGTTTAACTCGCTACGCGACTAAGGCACACATTGCCCGCGCAGTATTGGAAGCTACAGCGTGGCAAACGCGAGAAGTATTGGATGCGATGAATCAGGATTCAGCAGTGCAGCTTTTGTCTTTAAAAGTAGACGGAGGTATGGTGGGAAATCACACGCTGATGCAGTTTCAGAGCGATGTTTTGGGAGTGCCTGTGGTGCGGCCTGTGGTAGCAGAAACTACTGCACTCGGTGCGGCTTATGCGGCTGGTTTAGCCGTAGGTTTTTGGAGTCAGCTAGCCGAATTGCGGGACAATTGGGCGGTGGATTGTACTTGGGAGCCGAAAATGCCGATCGCACTTCGCGAGCAAAAATATCGCTTTTGGAAAAAAGCAGTTTCCCGCACATTCGATTGGGAAGAATAAATCGCTGAGTTAACCCCAAAAATGCGTACTTAGTGATATTATTAAATTCAGCACTATTTTTCAAATGGCAAATACAAAATGATTTCGCTAAAGAACTTAAAAAAAATTCTCACCGCCTTTCTATTGATACTGACACTGGGATTTGTAGAAATCGCCACTAATTCCCAAATTGCGATCGCAGATACAGCTACAACTCCCGCAACCGCAACCGCAGCCGAAGTCTTCACCACCAACTGTGCAGGGTGTCACATCAACGGCAGCAACATTATCAGGCGCGGCAAAAACTTGAAACAAAAAGCCTTAAAAAAATACGGCATGGATTCCATCGCCAACATTTCCAACTTAGTAACCAACGGCAAAGGTATTATGCCCGCTTACAAAGATCGTTTGTCGGAACAACAAATTATCGATGTTTCAGCTTACGTGCTATCCCAAGCTGAAACCGATTGGAAATAGAACCTCGGTAGATTATTTATAGCTTAGGCAATCTTGCCACAGACATCACATATTTCTTTACCGCAGGTTGAAGCGCGAACAGAGTTTCACTTTCGGCTTGGACTGTTTCAATTAGCGATCGTCTTAAAAGCGATTCCAGCGCCTTCAGCAATTCTGAATCCCGATCTTGCTGAATATCGGAGTACAAATTTTCACAACCAACAGGCTTGACTTCTTTCGCCATGCAGTGTAATATCTGGATTTCTAATCCTGATAAGCGATTAAACTGCCGAGATAACGTATCGCTATAATCTCCCAGAAACAGCCCATTTCTTAAAAATTTAGCAATGCTGTCGCCAAACATATCATGAATAGTTGTCGTTACTATTTTTAACGCTAAAGGATTGCCACTGTATGCCTCTATCAATTGTGAGTATTCACCTTCTTCAGACAAACCCTTGTTTTTAAGGATTTCCACAGACGCTTCTCCCAAACTACCCAATTTCAATGACCGTACAGATTGATTTTGACCTTCTAACGCCGCAATTTCTTTAGGTTTTTCGCAGCTAGTCAGCAGCAAGCAACTTTGATGCTGCGATTTTCCTACTTGTTTCAGAAATTCCCCATACACTTGATATCCTTCTCGATAATTTCCTGTTAACTGCTCAGTGCAGAAAACAGCTTCCCACTCATCTAAGATTATCAAACATCGACGCTTTTGTAAACACTGAATCAGGCGCTGGATACCATCAGCGATGATTGTCGGTTCTATTGCATTTGTGGAAGCAATTAGACTGTCCAGGGAAAACTCAAGCTGCGAGATCCCCGCTTGAAACAATTTTTTATCCTGAGTAATTAACTGCAATTTATCTAAATCTCTTTGCGGTTGATCAGATAAAAATTCGATTAAATTTACCAGAGTATCGGCCAACACAGGTGCATGACTGAGGTTGACCCAAATTAAGCACTCAAACTGGTGTTTAATCAGATTTGTTAGCTTAGATGCTAAAGCAGTTTTGCCAATGCCACCCATACCCAATACAGCAACTAAGCGGCAGTCTTCTTGTAAAATCCATTGTTCTAAGTTAGCAAGTTCTGTTGTGCGCCCGTAGAAAATAGACGTATCCACCGCCAGCCCCCATTCAGTTCGATTTTCGATGGGAGTTTGGGGAGTTTGAGTATAATTTCTCAAGGTAGGAAGGAATGTTTCTCCACTACCCTTTTGTTGATAACCACGCATTTCTAGCATACTTGGGATTTCTTTCCAGTCTTTCGGTTGTTGCAGCGTCAAAACTTGAATGTAGCGATACAGCCCTCTCGATAAGTCTACTCTAATACCGGCACATTCGCGGTGGAGTGCGGCGGCGATTTCCACCGGACTGTAATTGCAAAGCAATCCTCGCAGGTAAGTTTTTTCTAAAGGAGTGAGTCGCTGCTTTCTACTGCAAGTGTAATCTTGCTTGGCCGCTGTCAAGTCTGCATATAACTGTTCGAGATTCCAGCAAGCCGCAGCCTCTATAAACTTTTGTGCTGGTATTTGTAAAGCTTTATTTTGGTATGTCATGTATACTAACAAGCAGAAGCACACTCATAATTATTGATGATTTTACCAGCTTAAGTATCTAACTTATTAAGTATTTTTACTGGCTTCTGAGGATATTTTAGATACGTTATAAAATTTATTGTAAATAAAGCCTATCCCTATGTGGGTGTACTTCTCACAAAAACACCTAATAAAAATACTAATAGCTGTTAGGTAACTTATCGGTCTTGAGTGTTTTATAAATGTAGTAGGCAGTATTTTATAACACCTGCTCTCAGAAAAGTTAGGAGGACAGTTTAAATGGCATCAGTTCAAGTGACAAATCAGTTAACTACAACTGACAAGGATATCCCCACTCCTAATCCTAACGATGGTTCTGCAAGAACTCGCGCTAAAGATTACCTCTTAGAGGTAGAGTTAGTTAATCAGCCTATATCAATTGATCTCTTTAAAGATCTGAGCGCTACCTACGACCCTTACGTGCAAGTCTTTCAGGTACCCAAAGACAGGATTGGTGCGAATCTAGCTGATGGGGCTGGGGCTCTTCTGGTTGCTCAGGATGATGATGGCGGCGGCAACTTCCCCAACGCAAACTCAAAAATACCGAATTTTAATACTAACGAATACTTCAATGGTGCTTCTTTCCCGCTTACAAGTCTGCCTGGTGTGAACTATGTAGTCCGCGTGACTAGCTATAATAGGTCAACAGAATTTCCTCAGCCTTTCACATTAGGGGTTTCAACTCCCAGTGGCACTGTCACCTTGAAAGACCCTATAACAGGTGCGCCTGTAAATCAAGGAGGCAGTACTGGCATTCCCGTCGCGCGTTTCTTTGACAAGACGGCAGGAGGGCATTTTTATACTACAGACCCAATAGAGAAAAGTGACCGACTAACCAACCCTTCTCGTTTCCAGAGTGAAGGCGATGAATTTGTTGCTCCAGGCGACGGTAACGCAAAGGTTCAACGCTTCTTAAATACGGCATCAGGAACCTATTTCTTTACTAATAAACCTGGTGAGATACAGTTTGTTCGCACCTTACCCCAGTTCCGCGATCAGGGGGAGGTTTTCAATTCATATAGCACGGCTGTTCCGGGTGCAATACCCGTCTATCGTTTTACCAACCTGTCGAGGGAACGGGAAAATCCGCTAAATATTACACACTTTTTCACAAGAAGCGAAGAGCAGCGGCGGGTGGTACAGGGGAGGTCAGATTTCCGGGATGAGGGGGTTGCTTTTTATGCTCTTCCCGCCTAAGCAGGCAGTTGGATTCATCTAGGTTTAAAATGAGGAGTAGGGTGCGTGCGACGCACCCTACTTTTTTATCTATTAAACTTTTGGGTAACAAGCGATATTTTGGTCATCCTATGAACAATCTCAGTACAAAACCTTCCTTCTTCAAAGCTTTAACTGTAATTATCTTGTGTTTGTATCTAATCTTAGCTGTCAGCCCGCCCGCTTTGGCTTCGATTCACAAATATCCCGAAACTGCCGAGACAGTAATGTTCCGATCCGTACAAAGCCTGCGTGATACTGATGACAAAGCATGGCAAGTTGTTTTGTACAAGCGAGTCAAGTCGGGAGTAGTAAAGTCTTTAAATCTGAGATTAGTAGGATTTCCCGGAACAGAATTGCAGCATCCTGTTCCACTGAAAGTTGCGGCGGGAAAGCTGGAAATTGGCAAGGCTAATGATATTTGGAACGAGTCTGGTTTGCCAATTAATGTCGGAGAATACGATTTAAAATCAATAATTACACAATTGGAAAGTAATCGACCTTTGCTGTTGAATTTGCCTGTGAAAAATCACAATGAGACACAATTGCTGGTTCCTCCTTTTGCTGTCAGAGAATGGAGGCTGTTGTTAGACAGAAACTAAATATACCTATTTAAGCGCACTCTACATTATTTAAAATCGATACAATTTCCCATGTCACAAATCGTTATGTTTAAATTATGCCTTAAGGTAGATTTAACGCAAGCGAAGAATAATCTTTTATGGCAAAAACTAAATAGATTAACTTAATCGCACTGTACATTTAAAATCGCTCAAGTTTCCTGGATGTATTAAAAATAACTTTATTTACATAGACCTTAAGGTAGATTTAACCTATTTTAAGGGTAATTATGAAACAAACTAAAAGCTGAGTTAGTCGGTTGACAAAACTTCAGTGTTTTAACGTAGGTGTATTCAGGGTGAAGCTACTATGACTTTAATCAGTAAAATTGTCCGCAAAGCTTTGGCAACAGGTTACTTAACGGTTGAGGCCGAAGAACAGTTGCGACAGCAGTTGCAGATGACCAAGTATGGTTTAGAAGATTTTGACGCTTTTATTAATTTGCAGAAAGAGGTGATGGAAGGTAGGGTGAAACAACAAGCTTTGGAATTGTTACGATCGCGCAAATGTTCTGCGACTGCTTGAATCGAGTTCGATCGACCTTTTGGATCAATGGGATAAAAAAGTTACAGCATCTACTATTTTTATCCCTAATTAGAAATTTCCGGTGCCATAAAACTTGACAAAACTCCAATAATCCGCAATAATAGTAGATTGTCTGTCTAAATCCGGCTCGGATCAGGTTAAGACATTCCAAAAGCTGAAGAGCAGTCAGCAGTCAAAAGTCCACAACGACCAATGACCAATGACTCATCAGCTACCTGTACGGCAATCTCAACAACCATCCCATGACTTACGCAATCATTGAAACCGGCGGCAAACAATTTCGGGTAGAACCAGGCCGCTTCTACGACATCGAACTGCTTCACGTTGAAGCTGAATCCAAAGTCACCATAGACAAAGTATTTCTGATCCAGCACGAAGGCGAGGTTCATATCGGTCAGCCTCTACTAGAAAATGCCACTGTAGAAGGAACGGTTCTCCGGCATTTCCGGGGCCGCAAAGTCCTCGTCTACAAGATGAAGCCGAAAAAGAAAACTCGGAAGAAAAAAGGGCACCGTCAAGAAACAACTCGCTTTATGATTGACTCGATTAGCGTCAACGGTACAGTCTTAGCAGCCAGAGACTTAACTCAAGCAGTTGTTGAAACTCCCCAAACTGCCGAAACTGATTCAGAATAAAACATAGTAAATACAGTTGAGGATATTATGGCCCACAAGAAAGGTACAGGCAGTACACGTAACGGACGCGACTCTAATTCTCAGCGTCTGGGTGTCAAAAAGTACGGCGGTCAAGTTGTCAAAGCTGGCAACATTTTGATCCGTCAACGCGGCACTAAAGTTCACCCTGGTAATAATGTTGGTATCGGCAGAGATGATACTCTGTTTGCCATGATTGACGGTGTGGTAACTTTTGAAAGAAAAGGCAAAACTCGCAAGAAAGTCAGCATTTATCCTGTTGTAGCAGCACCTGTGGCTGAACCCGTGGCTGAAGCTGTCGCAGTTTAGTTCCTCGTTCCTAGGTTCGGCTGCTTCATGACAACTTAACGTAGAACCCATAGTCCGACAGGGGTTGAAACCCCTGCCTCAAAGCTAAAGTCCTCGCTATGAGGACTGAAGAACTCATTAGTCCTCTTGAGAGGACTTTCGCTATTAGCCAGGGAATTCATTCCCTGGCGGACTAGAGGCTTAATTTGTCACCAATTTGTGGCTAGCCTCCTCCGACAATTGTGACAACTTCTAAGATGTCGCCTTCTTGCATCTGTGTAGTTTCCCAAAATTGTTTGTGCAGAATTTCCCCGTTGTACTCCACAGCGACTAAGCGCGGGTTTAATCCCAATTGTTCTAGTAATTTTGGTAACGGTGTGTCGATCGCACAATTGCGGGTTTCTCCGTTAACTTGCAGCGCAATTTGATTTATCATAAGTAAAATATCTGTTTTCCGGGCGGGTTTTGTAACAAAATTATTATATTTGATGCACAGAATTCCTGTGCTAAACCCGCCCTACAAATCTCCAATCAACCTAGCTTTTTCCGTGCAAAGCTTTCTGAGCTTTGAGATTCTGCATCCGAATCAACTGCGAAATGAAAAACTGCGTGACTAAAGTAGGCTGTTCTGCTTCCATAATCGCGCGTACTATGGCAACCCTTTGAGCTCCGGCATTCAATATTTCATCGAGGTTGTTGATATCAATTCCACCGATCGCAAACCACGGAATCGGTGACTTAGTAGCAGCATACCGCACATAGTCCAAACCCGCCGCCTGTTTATCAGGTTTAGTAGGAGTGGAGTAAACAGGCCCAACTCCAATATAGTCGGCTCCCGCATCAACCGCTCGCTGCATTTCCTCGCCATTCGTAGTCGAACAACCGATGATCCGTCCCGGGCCGAGCAACTTGCGCGCTTCCGCCACAGGCAAATCTTGCTGTCCTAAGTGTACGCCGTCGGCATCCGCTGCGATCGCAAAATCCACGCGATCGTTCACAATCAGCAAAGCATCATAGCGGTGACAAAGTTCGCAAAGCTTACGCGCGTTGGCCAGCTTTACCCCGTCGTCTGAGGTTTTGTCGCGGTACTGCACCAAAGTCAGTCCCCCTTGCAAAGCAGCTTCCACGACCCCCATCAAGTTGTCTCTCGGCGAAGTTACAAGGTATAACTGCGATCGAAGTAACTGCTGGTAGCGCCGGTAAGCCAGCAAATCGCTTTCGAGAGTATAAACCCGATAGCGCATCTGCTTAAAAGCCGCGCCCATATTCCGATCGTAAATTTTGCCATACTCTTCGAGTACCCGCAGAGCTTCTTCCACCCGACAGAAATTCGCCTCCAGTAGCTGCTGAATGCTCGAACGCTGCTCTTCCTGCGGGTGAGTCAACTCCGTACCCGGATCAGCCGCCGTATCCCTAGCACTGCGAAGTTCTGCGACGTGCCAAGCCGCCAATTCTTGACGCAGTTGCTTGCACTCGCCAGCTAAATCCGAGCTGTTGAGACCAAACCTGCACCATTCTTCAATAATTCTCAACCCTTCGCGCGATCGATCTAAATTTGCATCTAAAATCCGGCAGAGGGCTGGCTGTGCCGGTAAAGTTCTGTTTTGTTTGTCGGTCATTCAGAACCACCCTAATTATAATTAATCCTACCAGTCAAACCGCTATATTCTCCCACGCCGTCATTCGATTTTAGATTTTAGATTTTGGATTTTGGATTGACTTGCGCGAGATAAATTCGGGGGCTTGAGGATTTTAGATTTGAGATGCTTTCGATTGATTCCACGGATCGAGAGGGGGGCTTGTACCACCTTTGAAATTCGCTTGTCAAGATCGTAGCAAAGCGATCGGCCTAATTTTTACCTCAACCGATTTAATTTAGACAAATTTTTAAGTTTTATTGAATTTGAGAAAAACGAAGCATAATAGATCAAACTTGATGAGAGTGAAATCGTTAAGCTGCATACCACACTTGGGAGGAGAGCCGTGAGGTTAGCAGAACAACACAAAAGATTAAGGGAGAACAACCCAAGCAGGCGGGCGTCTTTAAACTTCGATCGCGAAAACCCGACACGAAACACCGGAGGCGAAACTCGGATCACAGATAAGTTGCGTTTTTTTATGCTGATTTACTTACAACAGACCTGGTGCAAAGAAAAGCGATCGCAAAAATCTTGTTTAAGTTCTTGCCTTCTGCTCGTTTTTGCGATGACCGCCCTGGGCAACCATCAACCGTCAGTTATCGCTGCCGAGATACCCGCAGTGCAGCTACTTTCTCAGACCCCGCAGAGCGAGATTAACATACTGTACGTCAGCTCGATCGGCGGCAGTGACACAGGAGGCAACGGCAGCGATCGATCTCCGTTTAAAACCCTTACCTACGCCTTAAGCGTAGCCCCGCCCAAAACAGCGATTTTGCTAGCGCCCGGTACTTACAGCGAGCAAACCGGCGAAAAATTTCCATTAATGCTCAGGCCCAGCGTGACAGTTCAGGGAAATCCCAACACTCGCGGTCAGAATATTGTCATCAAAGGCGGAGGATACTTTATCAGTCCGACTTCGGCGGGTCAAAATATTGCCATTTTAGGCGCAGATGGGGCGGGACTCAGCGGGGTGACGGTGACGAATACCAACTCTCGCGGTTACGCTTTGTGGATCGAATCGAGTTCTCCGACGGTTGTCAACAATACTTTTTCTGGCAGCACTCACGACGGAATTTCGGTAGTCGGTACTTCCAGGCCGACGATTGGCGGGAATGTTTTCTCGAAAAATGGAGCTAACGGCATTACTATTTTTGGCAGTTCCCAGCCGGAAGTTCGAGATAATGTGTTTGAAAACACGGGATTTGGGGTAAATGTAGCGCAGAACGCTTCGCCTCTGCTGATCGGTAACAAAATTACTCGCAATAAGGATGGCGTGGTGGTGCAAGCTGATGCTAGACCGGTGCTGCGTAACAATTATATCGAGAGTAATCGCCGGGACGGAATTGTGGCGATATCGAGATCTCTGCCGGATTTGGGAACAGCAGCCGAACCGGGGGGCAATGTCATTCGCAACAACGGTCAGTATGATGTGAACAATGCGGCCAAAGGTCAAGTAATCCCAGCTTACGGCAATCAATTGTTGAGAAACCGGACGACGGGATCGGTTGATGTGGCGGGAACTTTTACCCCTGGGCCAATGGGGGGAAGTGCTTTGCAGCTAACGACCGATCGACCTCCCAGCATCGGCGGCCCCGACACTTCTCTCCCTGCTTACACCCCCGGACGGCTAAGCCCCAGAGTTGAAAGAGCGCCACTTCCCCCGCGTGCGCCCGTTTCCAGGCGACCAGTGCCAAATCTATCGGCACCGCCCAGCGCTGAGTTGCGGCAAGAGCTTTCTGGGAGGAATGTCGGTGCTTCATCGGTAGTCCCAGGGACGATCGCAATTCCTGTGCCCGATCCTAATTATCGATCGGTTTCGGAAATTTCGGTACAGCAACCAATTATTCCTCCCAATTTTGATAGTTCGAGTTCGGTTGCTTCCGAGGGTAGATTGCCGGTTCCGGGCCGCAACATTCCTATCGGAAGGGGCGGTTATGTACCTGCTGCTTTAGGGGGGAATTCTTTGCCCGATGCCGCGGATAATTCGCCCTCATTCGATCGACCGTCTGCTTTGGGTTTGCGCTATCGAGTTGTGGTGGATGCCAACAGTTGGGGCGATCGACAAAAAATCAAATCTCTCGTTCCCGGTGCTTTTCGCTCTTTTTCCAGCGGACGACCGGTGATCCAAGCCGGTGCTTTTCGGGAACGCGAAAAAGCTGACGAATTGCTACAAATGCTCACCGCTAACGGCTTGAATGCTCGAATTGAAGAAATTAAATGAAATGGTCATTAGTCAGTAGTCATTAGTCATTAGTCAGTAGTCATTAGACCTCTTTCAAAAATAACTAGGACGGGCATCTTGCCCGTTCCACAAGAAAAAATGTTTTTTGTGGAACGGGCATCTTGCCCGTTCCCAAATTTTATTAAAAGGACTTTTGCAAGAGGTCTATTAGTTTGTCAACTGTAAACTATCAAAAATTTTAGGGCCTAGCATATCGGATGCCAGACCCTAAAAAGTTTGTAAATTAAGTTGATTCAAGTGGGTTTTTAGCTCTGCTGAGTTTCAGCAAACTACAACTAAGGTGGACTTTTTGGCAACTACTCTGCGGACGAGCTAGCTATCAGCGGAGTCTATTCAGACTTCTGTGTTTGACTGTACGATCGCAACTTTTGATTAATCCAATAGCCTCAAGCTATCTAACCAATACGAATCGCAATATCAACCTTTCTTTGCTAATAAGCTACACGGTTCAGGCGTTGCCTGCGGACTAGAGCCGAGCGGGACAAATACTCTAATTCCAAGTTTTTTATCCAAGTTTTTTGTGCTTCTTGGTTTTGCCCCTCATGTTTTTAAGTTAACACCAACTGCGCGCCTAAAAACACTTTGTTTACCAAACTTGACACTTTTTGATATGACGAAATACTTTCAAAAGCGATTATTAACAATTTGTAAAATTACAATGTCGCACAATGTGCAGTTGGTCAATAAAATCTAGGACTTAGGTAGAAACCGGGTTGTTTTACCAAAGTACGGCGTTACATCGACTATGCTAGGCCCTAAAATATTGAAATTTTGAAGTAGCAAGCAGTCTTTGGCTGTTAACACCGAACAGTCAACAGTCAACAGTCAACAGTCAACAGTCAACAGTCAACGCAGCAGAGCTTCCCAAGTAGCGCGGCCGACAATGCCGTCTGCTGGCAGTTGATATTGTCGCTGAGCCGCCTTGACAGCAGCTTGAGTTTCCGGGCCAAACACGCCGTCAGGACTCACCCGCAAAAATCCCTTGGCCCGCAGCCGCTCTTGCAAATCTCTGACTGCCGGCCCGCGCATTCGTCTTCTTAAAACGGCAAAATTGGTTGGCTGTGCTTCGGGGTTAATCTCTGAGTTGTCGGCAGTTGCAGAAGCGTTGGCGATCGGGTTTTCGAGCGCGCTCGGATCTGCTGGAAACAGCCGATTCCAAGTATCTTGACCGACTATGGCGTCGGGAGCCAAGCCTGCTGCTTCCTGGAACTGAGACACAGCTCTAGCGGTGCTTTGTGAGAAAATCCCGTCTACAGTGCCAGTATAAAAGCCCAACAATTGAAGAGCAGCTTGGAGTTCGATGACTTCCGAGCCGCGGCTGCCCAATTTGATTGCGGGACGGACGATCGCACCTGTTTGAGCGCTCGGGCTGTTGCTGTTACCTTGTTCGGAGGTAGGTAGCTGTGCGACAGCAGGAGTAGGGGCGATCGAGCCTATTGCCAATAAACCGCACAAACTCCAGCCGAAGAGCAAACTTGGAACCTCGCGGGCTTCATTCCAGCTTGCTGTCAAGTTTTGGGACATTGGAAATTCGACCTCTGCAAAACTGGTAGCGATCGTACATCAAATCTGGAAAAAATTGGAAATTTGGGCATTGGGAATTGGGCATCGGGCATTTACTGGTTCCGAGGCAAAGCCAGGTTCCCACATTAAATCAAAACTCGCAACTTTTCTTCCCTTCCCTTTCCTAAAAAAATTTATCCCTCTCAAATAGCTGCAATTTGCAAAAAAACTGCTAGATTGCCCTACAGAAAACATTGAACCGCGTTCATTGGGCCCCAGCAACACCATGTCCGAATTCAGAACCGCCAGCCAAATAGACATCGGCAACGTCAACATCGGGAACTTCCAAGTCGGCAGCATCAGCGGCACCAAATACAACGACTTCAACGCCAACGGCCGCCCTGATCCCGGAGAAGTTCCCATTCCCAACTGGCAAATCTACCTCGACCTCAACAACAACGGCCAGCTTGAGTTTAACGAACCTTCCACCCTCACAAACCCGCAAGGCAACTACATCTTCGCCAACCTGCCGCCGGGAACTTACCAAGTTAGGGAAGTCCAGCAGCCGAACTTTCGCCAAACTACCCCAAATCCCGCACCCATCACAATTACCAGCGGCACAAATGCTGGCAATATCAATTTTGGCAACAACTTTAACGCAGGGACGATCGCAGGCACAAAATTCAACGACATCAACAACAACAGCAGCCGAGATCCGGGCGAACAAGGGCTAGCTAACTGGCAAATTTACCTCGACCTCAACCGCAACAACAGGCTCGACGGCGGCGAACCTTTTACTTTTACAAACGTTGAAGGCAATTACGCTTTTGTCAATATTCCTGCAGATACATATTTGGTAAGAGAAGTCCAGCAACCGGGTTTTCGCCAAACCACGCCTGACCCCGGCCCGGTTAACGTTACTTCCAATGCCACTGTCAACAACATCAATTTTGGCAATGTCTTTTTTGTCGGCAGCATCAGCGGTCTCAAATATAACGACCTCAATGCCAACAGCGTCCGAGATGCGACAGACCCGCCTCTGACCAACTGGCCAATTTACATCGACCTCAACGGCAACGGCAGCTTTGATCCGGGCGAACCCAACACCATCACAAACCCGCAAGGCAACTACACTTTTGCCAATGTTTCTCCCGGCCGATATTTCGTGAGGGAAGGCCAGCAACCGGGATGGGTACAGACTACGCCAAATCCAGGCCCGATCGACATCATCGGCAATACCAACGTTGTCGGCGTCAATTTCGGCAACAATTTTCCTACCGGCAGCATCAGCGGGTTCAAGTTCAACGACCTCAACGCTAACGGTATCAACGAACCGACGGAACCGAGAGTTGCCAACTGGCCGATTTACCTTGATTTCAACAACAACGGCAGTTTAGATCCGGGCGAACCTTCGACTTTAACCAACCCTGAAGGTAATTTCTCTTTTATCAATTTGCCTCAAGGGACTTATGTGGTCCGGGAAGTCCCGCAGCCCGGTTTTCGACAAACTACGCCCAATCCGACTCCGATCGCCGTGGGTAACGGCACAAATGCCACTAATCTCAGCTTTGGTAACGTGTTGGTGACTGGCACCATCAGCGGTGTGAAATTTAACGATTTTAACGCCAACGGCCGCCTAGATCCGGGCGAACCGCCGATCGCCAACACTCAGATTTACATCGACCTCAACAACAACAGCAGTTTAGATCCGGGCGAAGCGAGTACCTTAAGCGACGTTCAGGGTAATTACAGTTTCCGTAACGTTCCTGTAGGTAGTTATGTTGTCCGCGAAGTTCCGCCGCCCGGTTTCATTTTAACGACTCCACCTGCGGTGGTTGTGGTCTCCGCAGATATTCGGGCTAGCAGCATAGATATCGATTTGGTGACTGGAGAGGCTGAGGGTCTGTCGGCTAAACCCTTGGGCGACCCGCTGACGGATGCCCGTAACTATGCGGGCGAACCTGCAGCCAAGATGGGGGCCGATAGCTTGCTTTTGAGCCAGTGTCGTGATAGTGATCAAATTAGTAAATTTTTGAGTGATGGATTTTTTGCAAATTTAGGCAATACTCCTAACTTTGGGCAACAGAATGTCGGTCTGGAGCCTAACGGACAAATTAGTAATTTTGTCAATACCAATGAATTAAATAATCCGGCGATCGCTCACTCGTTTGTGCCGATGGGCGCGAGAGATTTCGGGGTTATGTAGGGTGACACAAAGCTCGATCGCCCCCAATCGCCAACCGCAGATAAAAATAACGAAGAGGTGAAAGGGCGATCGCGTGATACCCTATTGTTGGCAACCTCCAACACTCAAGCCTAAGTTCCGGCAAATCCGAAGCTGGCTTGTATATTGGGTGCAATATTCAGAGGCAGTAGCATCTCTGTAAGTGAGAAACTATCAGGTAATTCCCCCAAACCCGATCGGCGTATTTGCAGGCAAAGCAAGTCATATCAAGTCCGGTAGCTCGATCGCTCATAGTTCGCTGTGCTTGGCAATCGCTGAGGCTGCGATCGCCATCCACAGCGAACCATGACAAACAAGAACGATGCCACCGGACTAGATATCAGGGGGGAGCACTCAGTCTTAGGCTTTTTAAAGCTCGAAACAGCAAGTATGTACGGACACAGAAGGCGTGCAAATCATGAAGATGTTGCCCTCAAATTGCCAGGGCTCTTCAAAACCTGATATACTTGCCAGCGACAAAGCTTGAGGCATTGTTGTGTGAGATGGGAACATTACCTCAAGTGCAGACGTATGTAAAATCGAGTAGCGGTTGTCAGCTATTAGTAAAAACTACTCAGCAAGTTACAACCCATACAGTAGTCTGTAATTTACGTGGATTTAGGTGTGAAGGAGAGAAATCATGACTTCAAATATTAACGAAGAGCAAGTGCTCAAAGCCCAGCAATTACAGCCAGTTGTGGTGGGGAATGCTGGTCTGGCAATTCTAGGGATCAAGTTTAATGACCGGAACGCGGATGGTATCAGACAGTCCGGTGAAGAAGGTCTACCGAACGTCGCCATCCTCCTGGAATCAGCAACAAGCAGCAACGGTGTGTTTAATGCTGGTACTGGAGAAGCGGTAACTAGGACGGACGCTAACGGCGCGTTCTCATTCATAAATCTTGTCCCTAGCAACTACGTACTCACAGAAACAGTACCTGGTGGTTTCCGTAATACTACTCCCAATCCCCTCGCTGTCAACGTTACGGGAAACAGAAATGTCAACGTTTTATTTGGCAACACAGCACTTGTAGGCAGCCGGATTGTAGGATGCAAATACCTAGACATAGATAACGATGGTTTTCGAGATGGAGATGAACCGGGCATTAAAAATGTCAGGATATATCTCGATATCAATGGCAACGGTCAATTTGATGCAGGAACAGATCGCGCAACGCTAACAGACAAAAATGGTCGGTGGTCGTTTGACGTAGAACCTGGAACCTACAAAGTTCGGGAGGAACGGCTCAGACCGCCAGCTCCCAACAGCGTACTAAGAATTCAGGATAGCTCTGTTCCTCCGACAGCGGAACCGTTAGAAGTAGATTTTCCCCAAAGCACCCCACCTGAAAGCATTCCCCTACTCGACGTGACGGTAGCAGCCGGTGAAACCTTTGCCTGCGCTCAAGTGGGCAACACCCCGCTCTATCAAATTGAAGTTATCAAATTTGAAGACAGAGACCGCAGCGGTACGCGAAATGTAGTTAGTGGAGTTTTGGAACCCGCCGTTGCCCGAGTACCCTTCGTTTTAGATTTGAACGAGAACGGTCGGTGGGATGAAGGATCGGAACCAATCGACATCACCGATTTAAACGGAAGGGTTACTTTCCGCAATTTGTTTGCTGGCACTTACCCCGTGCTGGAAATTTTTCCCTCGGTACTGCCTGCTGCAGTAGGTGGCGGGACTCCCGGCAATTTAAATTTGCCAGTACCTACTACTTCCAATCCCACTTTGGTTTCGGCACCAGGGCCGCAGGCGCGATTCCAGGGAACAATCACCAGAGAGCAACCGCTGTTAGTAGCCGACCCAAACTATACGCTGAAACCAAACGACCCCAAATTCGTAGACGACAACTTTGACGGCGTTCGACAAGTTGGGGAAAGACTGATTGCCACAACGGGCGAGCGACCGATTTTTGCAAACACGCCCGTGCCTTTCCCTGCCCCTAACCCCTCGCCAGCACTCTTCTTTACTTCTATTGGAATTAATCAGGGCGTTGGGGATAATGCCGGTGTGGGTAACACTCTCCCGAACATCAATATCTTCAAATACAATGACCTGAATGCAAACGGGCGCTTTGAACCAGAGCAAGGTGAAACAGGTCGAAATGGTGTCCAAGTATTTCTTGACCTCAACAACGACGGTCAGTTTCAGTCAGCAACAGAACCTACAGTCACGACTCGGGATCTAGCAACCAATGAACGACCTGATATTGTTGGAGCCGCGAGTCGTGCAGGTCGGAATGTTTTTCCTAACTTAACACCAGGCAATTACACAGTACGGGAAATTGTACCCAATAATTTTTCGCCTTCCACGCCTGCTGCTGTTTCTGTCGCTCTCAACCTTCAGGACGCTAACGTCACTTTTGCCAACACGCCGAACAGCAACATCACCGGTTGCAAATTTGAGGACTTTAACCAGAACGGCTATCGAGATGGCAATGAACCGTTCATTAACGGCGTTATTGTTTATCTCGATCTCAACCGCGATGGCGTGCGCCAGGAAACTGAACCATTTCAAACTACCAGTGGATTTGGTACTTTTGCGTTCAATAATTTGGCTCCTGGCACCTATAGCCTTCGAGAAGAACTTTCTCCCGCTCAACAGAATTTTGTCCAAACGACTCAACCGCTGGATATTGTTCTGGGCCCCAATCAAACTTTTACTTGCGCTTTGATTGGCAACACTCGCCGTTACGATTTGTTGGTTCCGAAATTCCGAGACGACAACCGCAACGGCTTTCAAGATGGAGGGGAACCGGGTCTGGCTGATGTTCCGTTTGTTTTGGATTTGAATCGGAACGGTCGCTACGATCCAGGGGTTGATAGTCCGATAGTAAGAACTGTCTTAATTGATGGTCGAGGCATTGCTGTGTTTCCTGATTTGTTGCCCGATACCTACTCGGTGTTGGAAGTCTTCGATCCGAGCGTTCCGAACCCGTTCCCGATCGCGACTGGACCGAATCCGGTTAACTTTGACGTGCCCGGCCCCAATACAGTGCCTTCGCCTCCAAGACCGGCGACAACTCAGCAAAGAAGTATTTCTAGTCTAGATCCGCTGACAGAAGGCGGCTTAGTTGCTGAATCTGCTACCCCTGTTGACAACACGATCGTACTTAATAATCGTGACGCGGCTAATGTTGTTGTCAAGAATTTGCCAGAGCAGGTACAGGCTTCGATCCTAACGTTTTTAGCAGATCAGAAGCTCGACGATAAATTAATGTTGGGCGCTCCAGCTCCCGGCCCGGAGTTAAGGTTAGCTGAAGTTTCTAATTTGAGACTTAGCAATTAGCAACTAGCTGCTTTGTAGATAAACCCGCCCTCCATAACCATAGGTTAGTTAGGAGGGCGGGTTTATTTATCTCTTCAATTACAGACAATGTTTCAGGAAAACTCGCAATTTCGATCGACCAGCCCTCCACAATCAAAGACTCGCGGGGCTGTCTTTAGTAGTAGACTACGATCGGCAAAAAGAACGATGTCCTACCTCCAGAAAACCTTTATTTATGAAGGTAGAACTTAGAGGAATTTTTTATGCCAACCGAACAGAAGATTAATCCGGCTCAACATCAAGAACAGCAACCCGGTATTGAATCCGAGATGACTCCGCAACCTCAATCCTTCGCGGAGGGCTATCGCGGTAGCGACAAATTGCGGGACAAAGTAGCCTTAATTACCGGCGGAGACAGTGGGATCGGGCGTGCAGTGGCGATCGCCTTTGCCAAAGAAGGCGCTAACGTGGTCATCAGCTATCTCAACGAAGATGATGATGCTAAAAAGACCAAAGAGGCGATCGAACAACAAGGTCGGCGCTGTATGGCGATCGCAGGCGACATCGGCGATGAAAGCGTCTGTCAAAACCTTGTAGAACAAACAGTTAAAGAATTCGGCCGCCTCGACATCCTCGTCAACAACGCCGCCGAACAGCATCCCCAAGAAAGCATCGAAAACATCACCGCCGAACAATTAGAGCGCACCTTCCGCACCAACATTTTCTCAATGTTTTACCTCACAAAAGCCGCTCTCAAACACCTCAAAGAAGGAAGTGCAATTATCAACACTACCTCTGTCACCGCCTACAAAGGCAATCAACAATTGCTAGATTACTCATCCACAAAAGGAGCAATTGTTGCCTTTACTCGTTCTTTGTCTCAAAGTTTAGCTGAGAAAGGAATTCGCGTCAACGGAGTCGCCCCCGGCCCGATTTGGACGCCTCTAATTCCTGCAACTTTCCCTGAAGAAAAAGTGGAGAAATTTGGTGCAGACACAGCCTTGGGACGCGCCGGTCAACCCGATGAAGTTGCCCCCAGTTACGTGTTTTTAGCTTCAAAAGATTCGTCTTACATGACGGGTCAAATTTTGCATCCCAACGGAGGCTCTGTGATTAACGGCTAAAATATTCTTGCTCCCAATGCTCGTAGGGGCCGGTTTCACCGAAAATTTTTGATGTAATTCATAATATAAATAAACCCGCCCTCCACAAATCGGGGGGCAGGTTTATTTATATTATGAATTACCCGAAATATCTTTCGTAAAACCCGCTCCTACAAATAAATAATATATTTATTTTTTAAAATTGTCTTTTTTCAAAAAACAGTAATCCCGCTACGTGGATAGCGGGATTGATAGGTTGCAGTTTAGCTATTTTTTAGCTCAGCTAGAGCTACAATTAGCTCGCTGCTAAATTATTTCAGGTTAGCCATTTCTTGCTGGATGGTGCTTTTGGCTGCTTTGAATTGAGTAGCCATTTGTTCCATTTGTGCTTCGCTCAGGTTGCGGCGAATATGAGGGAACATATCGTTTTCTTCTTGTCGAATGTGATCTTTAACCGCTGTTTGGAGCTGTTTGATTTGGGCTTTGAAATCAGAAGAACTAGGGTTGAGAGCCTTAATTTGGGCAAGCATCTGCTTCATTTCTGCTTGCTCGCTGTACAGTTCTTGAGTATTGCCGTAGTAGCTGCGAACTGCGGGATAAACAACTTGTTCTTCTGCTTCTGCGTGAACGCTGAGGTCTTTGTAAAGTTGACCGAAGAATTCTTGCAGTTTTTGAGGATCGTCAGTGCTTGCGATTTCCATAAAGAGGGTATCGGTTTTGCGGTGATCCATTGAGATGATTTCGGTGATGTTCATCTCATCTTTGCTGCGGGTAACTGCACCGCCGATGATGCCGGTCATTGCTGCCATTGCATCTTGCACGCGGGCCCAAACGCCTTGGTCGGGGTCTTTGCCGGTCAATTCGCGCACGCCTAAAATTTCGAGAACTCCTTTGAGTTGTTCTTGGTGAGCGCGGTTCTCAAAGTTAACTGTGTTGAGGGGAACAATCGCGGCTTCGATGTCTGCGCCAACTACTTGAGCAGCTTTGTGAATTAACAAACCGGCCATTGTTTGTTTGTGTTTGAGCAGTTCGTGCTGAGCGACTTTTTCAAACAATGTGAGTTCAGAACCTTGCATGAGTTTCTGAACTTCTTCAATCATTTTGGCGCTGGTTTCTTTGGGCTCGGCTTGAATGCCGTATTGCACGATCGTAGTTTCTAATACGCCCAAGTTCTTGCGATCGTCCTCAAGCATATCCCGGAAGCGATCGCACAATTCGGAGTCGTTGCAGGAATTGATGAACAATTGCTCGTTGGCGATCAACAGGTTTTGCAGCGCTTTCATGTCTGCTAATTTAGTTGCGATCGCTTGGCGCTTGGTATCTTCTAAGGTAGCTACCATCTGTCGTTTCTCCTCTTAAGGTCTTTAGTGTTCTTACATCTCTTAATTTATTGATATATTCTGATAACATCCTCTTTCTCCCGACTGATTCATTAATATCCCGTGCAACCTATTGACTTTTGAGCAAAAAAATGGTAATAAATTAAGGCTCAAGGTTGTTTGAAAAAAAGCAAAAATTACTTCCTGACCACTGCCCACTCCCCACTGACAACAGTCAACAGTCAACTGTCAACAGTCAACAGACTTTTGTATCAATTAATCCCGATCGCAGAGCTGGAAAGCGCTACCATAGTTGCAGCCGAAGTTAACTAAAGTTTAAGAATAACTAGCTTGTCTCAACTGCTCACTGCTTTAGAGTTCCCAGCCAATGTCTGGAAGATGAATAATGGGTTAACGGTCATTCACCAGCGGATTTCGGCCACACCGGTGGTCGCGCTAGACGTGTGGGTGAGGGCTGGCGCTACGCTGGAGCCGGATTCTTGGTCGGGAATGGCTCATTTTCTGGAACACATGATATTTAAAGGGACGGATTCGATCGCCCCTGGAGAATTTGACCAGGTAATCGAAAATCGGGGCGGTGTCGCCAACGCAGCTACCAGTCACGACTACGCCCATTTTTTCGTCAACGCTGCGGCCGATTATTTAGCAGAAACAGCGCAGCCGCTGGCAGAATTGCTACTGCGCGCTTCGATTCCTGATCGGGAATTCGATCGCGAGCGAGATGTGGTGCTAGAAGAAATCCGTCAAGCTCAAGACAATCCCGATTGGCTGGGTTTCCAAGCCATGATGGAAACAGTTTATCAGCGACATCCCTACAGGCGATCGGTATTGGGCACGGAAGAACTGCTGATGTCGCGAACTCCCCACGAAATGCGCTGTTTCCATCGATCGCACTATCAGCCGGAAAATATGACAGTGGTGGTAGTCGGGGGAATTGATGAACAACAGGCCAGAGATGTTACGGAGAAAGCATTCGAGCAGTTTTCGGATCGGTGGGATTGTCCAAAATTAACCGCTGAGGCGGAACCGCCACTGATAGAAATTCGCCGTCAGGAGCTCGGCCTCCCGCGATTGGAACAAGCGCGGCTGATGATGGCCTGGACGGGCCCGGGAGTTGAACACTTGCAAAGTGCTTGCGGCTTGGATTTGCTGTCGGTGTTGCTCGCAGACGGGCGGACTTCGCGTTTAGTCAGGGAACTGCGGGAAGAATTACAATTGGTAGAGGCGATCGACAGCACTTTCTCGTTGCAACGGGAATCGAGTTTATTTACTATCAGTGCAGTCTTGGACGCGAAAGATATTGAACAGGTGGAATCTCGGATTTGCGATCGACTTTGGCAATTGCAGTCTGAGCCAGTTTCCGAGGTAGAATTGCTCCGCTGTCAGCGTTTGCTGTGCAACGATTTTGCTTTCTCGCTCGAAACGCCAGGACAGCTAGCGGGTCTTTATGGATATTACAATACGATCGCCAGTGCCGAATTAGCGCTCAGCTATCCCACCAGGATTAAAGCATTTGGGCCATTAGACCTTCAGCGCCTAGCTCAACAATATCTCTCTCCCCGCCGCTACACGGCTGTGGTGCTAAAACCAATCTAATTGGTAAACGGGTAAAAATACATATATTTTTGGTACCGGAGAGATGTTCGGCATTTGTCCGGGGTTCTTTGTGCTTGTGGCGCACCCTAGGGGATAGAGGTTCGGCGTTTGTCCAGGGTTCTTTGTCCTTGTGGCACACCTTACAGGATAGATGTTGTTACATTTAGAGGTTGTGCGTCAGGCCCTGCCCGGTATGACATCATACAAGATGCAAATGGAAAATAGAAAAATGGCAATCAAGTAATTACCAATTACCCATTACCAATTACCCCTTACCCATTTTCAATTACCAATACTTCAGCTACTCTCAGTACAAGTTCCCAACTAAATTAACCATGAAAAATGAAATCCAGCGCACGGTTTTAGACAACGGTATTGTTGTCTTAGCAGCAGAAAATCCAGCAGCAGATATTATTGCAGCTAGGATCTTCCTGCGGGCCGGCAGTCGCTACGTGCAGCCGGAACAAGCAGGATTGTGTCACTTGCTGTCGGCGGTAATGACTAAGGGAACCGATCGGCTGTCTTCGCTGGAAATTGCCGAGCGTGTAGAATCGGTGGGAGCGAGGTTGAGTGCCGACTCTACTACAGACTATTTTTTAGTAAGTTTGAAGACGGTTTCTGCGGATTTTGAGGAGATTTTGGAGTTGGCGGCGCAATTGACGCGATCGCCTACTTTCCCGGAAGCTGAAGTCGAACTCGAACGCCGCATTGCCATATCGGCAATTCGATCACAACAAGAACAGCCATTTGCGATCGCGTTCGAGCAATTGCGGCACTCGATGTACCAGGAACATCCCTATGCTTTCTCTCCCTTGGGCACGGAAGCTACGATGTCAAAGCTCACCAGAACCGAGCTCGAACAGTTCCACAAAACCTATTTCCGTCCCGATAATGTAGTTATTTCTGTAGCCGGCAGAATATCCACCGAAGATGCGATCGCCCTGATCGATCGAACTTTTGGGGACTGGAAAGCGCCTTTAACACCCCTGCCAACTTTAAGCGTTCCCCCCCTATCACCATCCCCTCAATCGGTCGTTACAGCGCAAGATACGCAGCAATCAGTGATTATGCTGGGCTACCTCGCACCCTCTGTCAGAAATCCCGACTACGCAGCGATTAAGTTGCTGAATACTTATTTGGGTAACGGTTTGTCGAGCCGATTGTTTGTGGAATTGCGGGAAAAGCGGGGCTTGGCTTACGACGTTTCTGCGCTATACGCGACGCGCTTGGACACGGCTCAGTTTGTCGTGTACATGGGTACGGCGCCGGAAAATACGGCGACTGCTTTTGAAGGATTGCGCGCAGAAGTCGATCGACTCACCAGCATCCAACTAAGCGAGGAAGAATTGCAAGCTTGCAAGAATAAAATGCTCGGTCAATATGCTTTAGGAAAACAAACTAATTCGCAAATTGCCCAAGTTTTAGGTTGGTATGAAATTTTGGGATTGGGAATTAAATTTGACCAGCAATTTCAAGAAGAAATTGCACAGGTGACAGCTTCAGAAGCGCGGGATGCTGCTAAGAAATATTTTGTAGAACCCTATGTTTCTTTGGTGGGCCCGGAGGCGGCGATTACAGAATTGGGTGTAGCGGCTGTTTGTTGAGTAGGAAATTGGCGATCGAACTTTTTAAAAGTTCGATCGATGCGATCGTCCGCTATTTCTAGGAATGTAAAATGAATGTTTCGCGTTGGGGCGTAAGAGATGAAAATGGGGCATAGGGCATAGGGCATAGGGTAATGGGGCATCGGTAACGGTTTGATCCGTCACACATCGCGTATTCAATCTGATAGACATCTCCCATAATTCTTGTGGAACAGGCATCCTGCCTGTTCAAAACAGGCTTTTTAGGAGATGTCTGATATACTAAAAGAATTGATTGGGCTAAGTTGAGCTATGACCATTGCGATCGACCAACCAATACAACAGAAACCACTCAGCTTTGACGAGTTTATCGCCCGTTATGGTGGCGATAACCGCTATGAACTGATCGATGGAGAGGTATTCGACTTGGAACCAACAGGCCCTCATGAGGAGGTTGCAGCCTTCATTACCACAAAAATTTGTGTCCAGATCGACGGAACAGGCTTACCTTGGTTTGTCCTTCAGCGGGGACTATTGCGCCCTTCAAATATTGGTATGACAGCATTTCGACCTGATGTTGCAGTTGTCGATCGAGATGAACTTACCAAAGAACTGTTTTGGTCTGACGAGTCGATCCTGACACTGGGCAGTTCGATTAAATTTGTGGCAGAAGTTGTTAGTAGCAACTGGCAAAATGATTATTCCCGTAAGGTCGAAGACTACGCAGTTTTAGGTATTCCTGAATATTGGATTGCAGACTACGCAGGATTAGGTGGTACTCAACACATTGGGAAGCCCAAACAACCAACCCTCTCTATTTGCACTTTAGTGAATGGGGAATATCAAATTCAGCAGATTCGGGGCAATCAGACCATCGTCTCTCTAACTTTCCCAGATTTAAAACTGACTGCTGAACAGGTGTTGATGGCTGGCAGGTAAAATCACTACAACACGTAGGATATATTAGGATATATTCTTCAGATAAAGGTAGGTTTAGCCACAAGGTTTGAGTAGACAGTTCGCGATTAATCTAATTCCTTTGCAACGTAGGGTTATGCTGAGTGCTGAGTTTTATTATTCTCTATATATTGGCGTAAAACGTTATTAATTAGAGTTTGATACTGTTCTCCTTGAGCCTCAAACCACTGCTTCACATCTGGATCGAGCTGAACTAAGTTGTGGGCTCGATCGGCTGGAATACGTAAAGTCGCGCGTTCAAAAAATTCATCGGTCAGCGGTGGAATATCTGAGTAGTCGATATTCTCTTCTGACCTTGACTCTAAGGCTGCCCAGTTAGTACCAGAGGTACTGTTCAAATCGTTTCTGCTCATGACGGTTGGCTCTTCGCGCTGAAATGATTCGGATTACATTGTTTTGACGTTCTGTCCAGACTACTACCGCTATTCCAGAACCGAGAAAACCGATTCCAAACCAGCGATCTTCGCCATAATCAAAACTATGGTCTAGCTCAATCAGCATTTCACCATCAAACATCGCGGGAACATCGGCAAAATCAATCTGATGTTTACGGATGTTTTCAAGGTTTTTCGCTTCGTCCCACTCAAATTGCCTGAAGGATTAAGATATGCGAGATTAAACTATCTTCATTCATTATCACGCATTTGGTTCAACAGGTTTTATGCTGCACTGGAGATCGATGTTGGGAGCTAAACTCGATCGCCTGCAAGCATTAAACACGGGAAAAAACCTAGTCAGACTTCAATTGAACCTTTTCTGTTCCCGATCGGTCTAAATTGAACAGACGCCCGATCGGTCTAATTTATATGTACTTAGTAAAGCACTTTCAGATTAAAAAAGAGCTGACTCCGTGGGTTAGCGGGCTGCTTGCCGCTTCCCTGCTTGCAGGAGTAGGCTACACAGCTTACAGCCAACTCACAGTCAAATCCAGCCGCGAAACCAGACGCAGGGAAAAAACCGTTGCTGTCGAAAGGGTGAACCTGCCGATTACAATTTCGGCAAACGGCACAATTGTACCCGAACGTTCCGTTAACGTCAGCCCCAAAACTTCAGGAATGCTCAAAAGTTTGCTTGTCAAGGAAGGAGATAAGGTTGAAAAAGGGCAAATTCTCGCCTACATGGACGACTCCAACCTCCAAGGCCAACTTACCCAAACTCGCGGACAACTCGCAGCCGCCGAAGCAAACCTGCAAAAATTGGTCAACGGCACTCGAACCCAGGATATTGCTGTGGCTAAGGCAGTGTTAGCAGAACAACAGGCAAGTCTGGAAAAATTGCTCAACGGCAATCGAACCCAAGACATTGCGGTAGCTGAGGCACAACTAGCTGAACAAGAAGCAAATTTACAAAAATTGCTCAACGGCAATCGAACCCAAGATATTGCCGTAGCTGAGGCACAACTAGCTGAACAACAGGCAAATTTACAAAAATTGCTTAAGGGCAATAGGCCTGAAGACATCGCCCAAGCGATCGCCCAACTCAGAGATGTCGAATACGCCAAAAACCAAGCTGAGGAAGACTTTCAGAGAAATCAGGAACTCTATAATGCTGGAGCCCTTGCTTTGCAAGTTGTGAACAACTCCCGCACCGCGCGCGATCGAGCTCAAACGCAAGTCAGGCAAGCCGAACAAGCTGTAGCTTTGCTGCAAGCGGGTACTCGCCCCGAAGAAATCGCTTCAGCGCGGGCTGCTGTCGAGCAAAAACGGCAAGCTTTGACCCTAGCCCGATCGGGATCGCGCCCCGAAGACATCGCTGCGGGGCGGGCCGCTGTGGAGCAAAAACGGCAAGCTTTGGCCCTGGCGCGATCGGGCGCACGCCCCGAAGACATCGCAGCAGCCCAGGCCGCAGTGGAGCAAAAACAGCAAGCTTTGGCGCTGCTAGAAGCCGGTTCCCGCCCCGAAGACATCGCCCAAGCCCGCGCCCAAGTTCTCGCCGCTAGAGGCAGCCTGCAAAGCGTTCAAGCCCTGATCGGCGACACTGTGCTGCGGGCTCCTTTCACCGGCACTGTCACCCGCAAGTACGCAGATCCGGGCGCTTTTGTGACTCCCACTACGGCAGGTAGTGCGGTTTCTTCGGCTACTTCTTCTTCGATTTTGTCCTTAGCTTCAAAAAATCAATTAGTAGCAAACGTAGCAGAAACTAATATTTCTCAGATTAAGATCGGCCAGGCTGCGTCTATTCAAGCCGATGCTTTTGCGGGAAAGACTTTTTCAGGTAAAATCACTCAAATTTCGCCTCAGTCGATCGTCCAGCAAAATGTGACAAGTTTTGAGGTTAAAGCGGCAATTATTAATGATGATAAACAAATGCTGCGATCGGGCATGAATGTGAATGTTGAGTTTAAGGCTGGTGAACTCAAAAATGTTTTGGTAGTCCCGACTGCGGCAATTGTCCGCCAACAAAGGGAAACGGGGGTTTTTGTTCCCGGTGGAGAAGATGGCAAACCTGCTTTTATGCCGATTAAGACTGGTATCACGGTGGATGACAAGACGGAAGTGCGATCGGGTTTGAAAGGAAATGAAAAAGTGTTGATGAGTTTCCCGCCGGGATTGCGGCCTAGATCCCAAAATCCATCGGGTGGAATTCCGGGTTTGCAACCGGGTGGGGGAACGCGCTTGCGTTAGTAGTTAGTCGGCGCAGTCCGGGCTAGTTGGTTCGTCGCAGAGTCCGCTAGTTCGTCGCAGAGTCCGCCAGGGATTGAAATCCCTGTCTCATAGCGAAAGTCCTCTGAAAGAGGACTGAAGAGTTAGTTGATGTAGATCGGTTTTAGACGAATTTTCAGTCGGTTTCAACCGACTTTAGCTATGAGACGGGGGTTGAAACCCCCGGCGGATCGTGCCACAAATCATATCGTTTCCGGCTGCATCATCAGACGAATTTTCAGTCGGTTTCAACCGACTTTAACTATGAGACGGGGGTTTCAATCCCCGGCGGGTTGTGCCACAAATCATATGGTTTCCGGTTGCATCGTCAGGTGATAAATTAGGGGCCAATTTAGGCATAATTCTTAGAAGTTGCCACCAAATAACAAATAACAAATAACAAATAACATGAAATTAAAGACTCGCCCAGTTATTAAGAAAATCTCTAACGTTCAAATCGCTTTCATGGCGACAGAGGCGCTGTGGAATAACAAATTGCGTACCAGTTTAACTATGCTGGGCGTAATTATTGGGATATCTTCCGTAATTGCCATTACTTCGGTGGGACAGGGAGTACAAAAATCAACTGAAGAACAGTTAAAGGCTTTGGGTACAAATGTGCTGTTGGTTTTATCCGGCGCTTCGCGATCTGGAGGTGTCAGTCAGGGAAGCGGTTCTGCTACTACTCTTACTTGGGATGACGCTAGGGCGATCGGCAAACAAGCTCCTGCTGTTAAGGCGATTTCGGCTTATTTGCAGCGCCAAGTGCAAGTGGTTTACGGCGGACAAAATTCATTTACTTCGATTTTGGGAACGGATTTAAATTATCCCGATGTGAAGAACATTCAACCCCAAGAAGGACGGTTTTTTAACGAGGATGAATTGAATGCTGCTGAGCCAGTAGTTGTCCTCGGTTCTAAGGTGCGGGACGAACTTTTTGGAGCCGGAGTTAATGCGCTATCCTCTGATATTCGCATTCAGGGAAACCGCTACAAGGTCATTGGGGTGATGGAAAGCAAGGGGTCTGTAGGGGGAACCGATCAGGACGATCGAGTGTATATTCCTCTCAAAAATATGTCTTCGCGGATTGTGGGGAGAAATTCTTTAGCGGGGATTGCGATATCGGGTTTTTGGTTGGAAACTGCGGGCGAAGCGGATTTAGCGGATGCTCAATTTCAAGTGGAAAATATCATGCGCTTGCGCCACAATATTTATCCGCCACAACCGGATGATTTTCGAGTGGTAAATCAAGCTGAGATAGTTAATACTTTCAGCAATGTGATAGGTTTATTTACGGTGATGGTGGGCGCGATCGCCGGAATTTCATTGGTGGTTGGCGGCATCGGTATTGCTAATATTATGTTGGTGTCTGTTGTGGAACGGACTAAGGAAATCGGGATTCGTAAAGCGGTAGGCGCTACTAATGCAGCAATTCTCATTCAATTTATGGCGGAATCTATTTTAGTTTCCACTGTGGGGGGAACTGCGGGTATTGGGTTGGGAATTGCGATCGCCTTTGGGGCTTCGACAGCGTTCAAATTTCCGTTTGTGGTTTCTTTATGGTCGATTGCGGCGGGTTTTGGGCTATCCTTTACTGTAGGCTTATTAGCTGGAGTATTGCCGGCTCGGAATGCCGCTCGCTTAGATCCGATCGCAGCTTTGCGGAATGATTGAAGTTACTGAGGTTCGCCCCAGTTAAATTGAACACTCCTGGACGAACGAGTGGTCTGAAACCGGGTTTGATGGACGATCGGACTTCGTTGTCGGTCACAGATTCGCTAACGGGACTTAGACAAAAGTCACGTCAAAAATGGCGGCAAACGGCGACAGGTAAAGGGTTTGAGCTTGAATTGGGTACAGTCCTGAATTGACAAGGGTTTCACCTCTGATATCAAATCCGCGCTCGATCGCCGGGCGTAAAATCGAGTCAACAGTTAACACTCAACCATCATTCAGTTTTTTGACTGACAGTTAACAGTTAACAGCCAACAGTCAACAGTCAACAGTCAACAGCCAACAAACTCTTTTCCTTACCTAGACAGGTTTTCAGGTCTTTGAGGGGCTAGAAAATGTTTAAGTCTCATTATAACTAATATACGTTAATTCAAATATAATAACCAAAACCCCTTATCCAACACGCAATTTCCATGTTAGAAGCATTGGTATTGGCAACAGTATTTTGCGGATTTTTTGGTATCATCTTTAAAAAGAACCTGATCATGAAAATCGTCTGTATGGATGTCATGAGTACAGGGGTTATAGCCTATTACGTGGTGGTGGCATCGCGAGAAGGCTGGCTGACACCCATTATTTCAAAGGGGAAAAATGTCGCTTACGCCGATCCGGTTCCCCAGGCGGTGATCTTAACGGCGATCGTGATCGGCTTTTCGATTCAGGCTTTAATGCTGGTTAGTGTGATGAAGCTGGCACGAGATAATCCGACATTAGAAAGTAACGAAATCGAGATGAATAATACCCCATGAATACCCTGACGCTAGCCTGGATTGGACTCCCGTTTTTTGTCGGGTTTAGTATTTATTTGATTCCGAAACTTGACAAGTATCTCGCAATATTCGGAGCGCTCGTCTCCGCTGCCTATGCGTTCCTGCTTTTTGCTATGCCGTCAGCGGTGACGCTGGAGTTACTGGATAATTTCAGTGTCACGTTGTTAGTCGATCGCTTGAGCGGGTATTTCATCTTAACCAATGCCTTAGTCACAGCAGCGGTGATTATCTACTGTTGGCCCACAGATAAGACGGCATTTTTTTATGCACAGATTCTGATGGTACACGGTAGCCTGAATGCGGCCTTTGCCTCTACTGACTTTATCAGTTTATATGTGGGGTTAGAGGTGAGCGGCATTGCGGCGTTTCTCTTGATTGCCTATGCTCGCACCGATCGATCGATTTGGGTGGCTTTGCGCTATCTATTTATTAGCAACACGGCAATGCTGTTTTATCTCGTCGGTGCCGTGCTGGTTTATAAGGCAAGTCATTCGTTCAGTTTTGCAGGCTTGGGTGCAGCGCCCCCAGAGGCGATCGCTCTGATCTTTATGGGACTCTTGGTTAAGGGAGGTGTGTTTGTATCGGGGTTATGGCTACCGTTAACTCACTCGGAAGCAGAAACGCCTGTGTCGGCTTTGCTGTCAGGGATTGTGGTCAAAGCGGGGGTATATCCCCTCGTGCGCTGTGCGCTGATGGTGGAGGAGGTGGCACCCATCGTCCAAATCTTTGGCGTCGGGACGGCGCTGCTGGGCGTGTTCTATGCCGTTTTAGAAAAAGATAGCAAACGGATGTTGGCTTTTCACACGGTTTCGCAGTTGGGCTTTATCCTCGCTGCACCGGAAGTGGGTGGGTTTTATGCGCTGGCCCACGGTTTGGTCAAATCGTCGCTGTTTCTGATTGCAGGATCGTTACCGAGTCGTAATCTGAAAGAATTGAAACAGAAGCCGATCGATACCAACATCTGGATTGCTTTAGTCATAGCTAGCTTATCAATCTCTGGCTTTCCCTTGTTGGTTGGCTTTGGGGCAAAGGTGTTGACGCTGAAGAATTTGGAGCCCTGGCAAGCGATCGCGATGAATGTCGCAGCAGTCGGAACAGCAATCTCTTTTGCTAAATTCATCTTTCTACCCCGTGGCGGACAAACAGCAGCCAAACCCGGTTTTTGGCCTGCGGTGTTGCTGTTACTAGGTGGCCTGATTGCAGCCAATGCCTTTTATGTTGAGGCCTATACGCTGGAAAATATGCTTAAGGCGATCGCCATCATCGGCGTTGGTTGGTTAGCCTATTTTCTAATTTTTCAACGCACGGCAATCAAACTGCCACGTATGCTTGAAGAATTCGATCATTTGGTCGGTTTTATGAGCTTGATTTCGCTTCTACTATTCTGGATGGCATTGCCAACATGATTGGACATCTAATATTAAGACTGACGATCTGGTTTCTACTTACGGCCGATTTTAGTTTGGCAAATATTGCGATCGGCATCATCATTGCTTTCCTGTTGCCGCGCAGCTACGCACCCCCGGAACCTTTGAGGGAATGGTTGGGGGTGTTGGGTAAAATCTTCATGGCGATTCCAATAGCTTATATAGAAGCGTTTGAACTCATCCTCCGTCCCCACAGACACGAAGATGTGATCATGGAAAAAGTGCCAAACCATCGATCGCCCTTGCTGATCTTCCTAGATGTCTTCCTGATAACTTTTACTCCTAAGACGATTGTCGTGAAATATCACGAAGAGGGTTTTTACGAAGTACACAGGGTGCGGCGGACTTCGAGTAATTAGCTGAAGTTTTTTCGGAATTATTTAACCGCAGAGAACGCAGAGAACGCAGAGAAGGGAGAAATAAATAAGTAGATCGGCGATAAAATACGTAAGTATGTCCGCAGTTAGTAAAAGTGCTCTATCGCAGGGGTTACGATACTTTACATTTTGTGACATACCCAAGTTTATTTACACGCTCGATATTGAATCATTCTCAAGAATCTGTAGGGGCTGGTTCACCAATAGCTTTAAAGATTGCAGACAGGTTAAATAAACCCGCCCCCACCCGCGAAACAGCCCGTCAAGAACAGGCAGGATGCCTGTTCCACAACAATTATGGCAGAGGTCTATTAAGTTGCACTATTCTCAAGAGTTTCTTGTGGGGTGTAGGGGGTTGGGCACGCGAGCCCGCCCCGATATTAAGTAAGAAAAATCAGGAGTGCACACAATTGAACAACTTGAACAACTTGATTCTAATTGCGATGATTTTGGCTCTGCTCATACCCATGTACGAGGTATGGAAAGATCATGATATCTGGCAGACAATGTTGGCCTTTGCCAGTATTTCGACCAAGGCGGCAATCATCGCTCTCGTCATATCCGTCTGGCGCGATGATTGGATGATCGGTGTGGTGGCGGCGATTATCCTCAGTGTGGGTAATGCTGGATTGATGTTGTTGGCACATATAATCAAACGTATCAGTGAAGCATGATCGTAATAGATGTATTGAGCTATACCTGCATCGGTATAGGGATTTTTTTCTGGTTTTGGGGTACTTCTTTCCTACTTGGGAAGCGATCGGTTTTATATAAACTGCACAGTCTTTCGGTAGCAGATACGCTGGGTTCGATCGCGATAGTCGTCGGATTGCTGCTGAAAATACCCAGTAAATGGCCCCTGCTGATTCTGGCGATCATTTGCTTAGCAACCTGGAACACAATGCTGGGATATGTGTTGGCCTATTGTTCCAAAACAGGGACTAACTATGAACGATAATAGCTACATTTATGTCCTAGTCGCTCTGCTACCCTTAGCTGCTGGTATGGTGGTATTTCAGGTCAATCCATACCACGCTTTGCTACTGCGGGGAGTATTGGGAGCGATCGCCGCCTTGGTGTATACAATTTTAGGCGCGGGGGATGTGGGCTTGACCGAAGCCTTGATGGGTACTCTACTCGCGATTACACTTTATGCAGTGACGGTGCGTTCATCCCTCGTGCTGCGTCTGGGTGTAATCGAAGAGGGGACAGAGGGCGAGGCTATACCAAACGACAAAACCGCAGGTGATTTTAAGCAACTGATAGATGACATCCGCACAGTTTTTGAGAAACGCCATATGCGCCTGGAACTCGTTCCCTATGCGAGTGCACAGGCATTGCAGCGGGCGCTGAGGGAAAAAGAAGTTCATGCAGCTTGTGCGCCACAAAGCCAATTGGAACACAGCGGCGAAGCGCAACTTTATAACACCGCAATCAGAGTTCGGCGTGTCTACGACATCATGCAAACCGAACTTTCATCACCGGGGACAACCCTAACCTATGTAAATACACCAGACGCAGAGGACAAACATTGATGAAGTGGGTTTACTTTTTATCAGGGATAGCGCTGTTTATCAAAATGCTGCTAATCGCCAATCCAACAATGGACTTATCGCAGCAAAGTTCGATCGTCGAATTGGTTGTTCAAGATAGTGGAGTACCCAATGCGGTTTCCGGTATCATTTTGCGAAATCGGCTGTACGACACGATCTTTGAAGTTGTGGTATTTACGATCGCCATCTTGGGTGCAAGTTTTATGCTAGCCAATGAACAGCCGTCCTGCGCCATATATCAGTTTACCGATCAACCATCGATTATTTTGGCGCGATTGGGAGCGACGATTGCCGCCTTGGTGGGTATCGAACTAGCAATTCGCGGGCATTTAAGTCCAGGCGGTGGTTTTGCGGCGGGTGTAGCGGGGGGAACTGCGATCGGCTTGGTGGCGATTACCTCATCACCGCAGTGGATGCAAGAAATCTACCAGCGCTGGCACGCCGCGACTTTGGAGAAAGTTTCGGTACTTGTTTTCATTGTATTGTCCGTTATCACTCTGTCAGGATATGAGTTACCGCACGGAGAGTTAGGCACACTTTTCAGCGGTGGCATTCTCCCCTTGCTCAATATCCTGGTTGCAGTCAAAGTCGCATTAGGATCGTGGGCGGTGATGTTGGTATTTATTCGCTATCGCGGATTGCTATGACAAATGTTCCGATCTCAAATCCATTGGCATCGAAATTATTCATCTCTCTCATTCTCTGACTCTGACTTTGTATCCTCTGTGTTTTTTGCGGTTTAATCATTGAGCAAGAACCGTAAACAATATTTTACGTTTATCAGGCTGAGGCACGAGTAGTCAGAAACCGGGTTTTTTTGCGAAATACTTCGTTACACCCGCATAAACGGTCAAAAACCCGGTTTCTTTGCTTTTGATCAGTAATTCCTGTGTACTCATCTGCGTTTATCTGCGTGCATCTGCGGTTAAATATTCCCAATCTGCCAGGAATGCCAGATTCAGACAATTTAAAATGCTGGATTTGATCGGGCGCTTTTCATCCCAAAATACCATTGATGAATAAAAGTTAATTGCCGCCGGTGAATTCAAAAGCTCAAAAGTTTGACGTGCAACTCTCTCGCTGTCAAAGCTGAGAAAGTAAACAGTATCATCGAAGATTGCAGGTTTATTAGCTATTTCACCGATTAACCTAAAATCCAATTTTTTATAAAGCCCGCAAATCGCAATTTTCCACGGTTGGAAGCTATAATCACCTACTCCAAAAATCGAAAATCGAGGGTTATTTTGATAAATTTTGCTTTTCCGATTATCTAGATATTGCCCGCACTTCTCTAGATAACGTCCGGTTTGAGGAGCTATATTTTTGATATTTTCCGTAGATTCACCGATGAATTTTTGAGTAACTAGGATATATCGATCGGTAGCGTTAATGCGATTTTGAGCAACATCAGATCCTTTAAGTAGCGGAAATAGATAAGTTTCCTCAAGCTCGACAGCTTCCCCAAATCCATTGACAAACAAATTATCAATTTTCCGAAACTCCATCACGCCAGAACAGTCGTGCTTGACGCCAGATCGCCATTTCGTTCCTGAATTTACAGCATATAAATTACTCAATTTATTGAAAGAATCTATATCCTTAATCAGGAGATTTTTTTGATAGCCGATTCGGTGGCATTCTGAACTTTGTAAACTGTTAAATACATCGCAGAAGTAGTTTTGTGAGCTTGAGTCAAACTTGCAGTACAACAAACAGGCATCCACATTTGCACCAAAATACTTTTTAGCATCTATTGTGTAAGTTGCACAGCTAGCGAGATTAAGTTTTTTTGAATTAATGTAACTCAATAACTTTCTGGCAACGGAAGTCTTGCAAAGCATTGCCAGAGTGGCGTCACGATTTTGCAACCATTGTATCGCCTGGATCAGCATCCATTCTGAGATATCGAAGTTACTTTTACCTGTTAGTGCATCTAAGCCCGTGTGCTTTTGAAAATTACTTTTTTTCGGCAAGTTTTCACTGCCAATAGTTCCTTGTTGTGAGTTTGTTACCCAAGGAAAGTTGCCCAGTACCAGCACCCTATGATTAAATTGGTTAATTAATGATGTCCAGTCAAACTCAAAAAAATCTCCGTGCTTAACCTCACATCTTTCATCCTGTAACAATTCATGCTTAGCTCTTAATTCTCTTAAATAACTTTGATTGATTTCAACCCCGATAATCTTGCTGGCGGATGGAAACGAATTTGCAGCAGCTTTAATGAAATTACCTATCCCGCAAGTTGGCTCAATGATGACTTTGGGGTTAACATCAAGTTCTATCAATTTCCGACACACCATCTCGGCTAATTCCAGCGGTGTCTGAAAATCCCCGTATTCTAGTTTGGTTTTGCGATCGTGGGAACTCATCAAGTTTGCATATAGCTTTATTACTGCACCAGATTTACTCCTGCCAATTCACCTGCTTAACCACATCCAAAGGTAGTTCTAGCACCTCGGCAATTTGTTCGTCGCTCAATCCAAACTGCCGTAATTTAGCAACAGCTTCAATCCTAGCTTTACTCTTAACGCGCTGAAAGTCAGAAGTTTGAGACTGACTTTCGTTTTGGGTAGCAACTGGTTGCTCAGAACTAACGTTTAAGCACCCAATTATATTACTATTGATACTTCTAATACTTTTACTTCGATCGCCAAAAGAAATAGTCAGATTACCTTGACGCTCTAGGACGGATTTAAGATTTTTTTTATCCACTGGTTCATCAAAGACATCAGATAACATTTGCAAAAGCTCGTAACCTACATCCTTAGCGTGACCCGCTGAACAACCGCAATTTTCTGCAATATCAGGATACTTTTGGCGCTTCAACGTTCCCTCGATAATTCCGCGCTGCAAGTCATTGAGATGTTGGCCTGTCTTCGCGTAGACAACTTTGTCCACAAATTGCAATACCTCGCGAACCTGCATTATTCGGGATGTGGGAGGACATTAGTTATTATAACCGACTTTATCCGTCTTTTTCATTCTTTTTCCGCCCTTTACAAAAATTCAATATAATCCGTCTTTTTCCGCTTTTCAATTGGTACAGCATGGGAAACAATAAAAATTGAATAAATTTAATCTAGAGCGCTGTAGTATGTCTGCTGCAAAGCATAAATTTGAGTATGAGCATTTGCTTAAAAGGCGGGGTTCTATTGGGGCTGTGGGTCTATGGATAAGAGAATATGTCGATTTACACGGTTTTCTAATTTTGCAGGGCTTAGAATCCGAGTTTTATGATTTGATTTCTGCAAAGCTCTTTTTTACAAAACTTTCCTCTCATGTTGGTACTTTAGTACCTCATAATTTTGGTCAATCTGATTTTGTATGGGAAATCCAGCCTAAATCATCAAATTCTCTAATTAAGACTTTTTCTGAACATAACAAAGCTGCTCCATTACACACAGATTCTCAATACAGGAATCTGCCTGAAAAATATATGGCATTACTTGTTTTTCGTCAAGCTGAGTGTGCAGGGGGAGAAACTCTATTACTGGATTTTCAACTTGTTTTAAATGAATTAAGCCAAAGTAATTTCGGAAGACAACTGATCGACTTTGCTTGCCAAGAAAAATTTCCGATTGCAGTACCAACTATATTTCAGATACAAGACAAAACGGAGTATATTTATTCGAGTTTGATTTCAAATATTCCCCTGATTCGCTACAGATATGACACTTTAAAGACTGGATTACAATTAATTAATCGCAGCCATGTCAAATATTTTGATAAAAAGCTTAAAGCTTTTAATAATTTGATTCACAGAAGTCGATATCGCTCTAGTTTGTTACTTAATAATGGAGAAGCAATTTTTGTAGATAACCATAGGATGCTACACGGTCGATCGTCATTTTTAGATTCTAACAGATTACTTCTGAGAATTCGCATGAATTAGTCAAATACCAACACTTTTACTTACCGATAAAAACAACCACCATAAAAACATGGAAAAGTATATTGAAAAATATTCAAAAGTTGGTCATGGCGCGTGGACAGCAAAAGCCTTCTATGATGAAGCAGTCACTTCTTTACTAAATCAACAGTTTGATAATCTTGAAGGCTTTCTAGAAATTTTCTCTTTAATTTGCGGTGAATTTGGAGGTGAAGCAGCATCCCGAAAACTTGAAAAAGCAGCTAATCTCCTGCTAAATTACGGTCGGCATCAAGAGATGTCTGAGCGTTGTATCAAAATTGCAGCAAGTATTCAATTTCATCCACAGGTAGCTAGTTGTATCGACTTGAATACTGTTGAAAGACAAATTAATTCTCATAATCTAATATCCTCTAGAGTTGAAGAAATTTGTGAATTTTTAGGTTGCTCTCAAAATAATCTCAATGACAATTTGAAGAGGGAAGTTGAATCAGATACCATTCCAAACGATTGGAGTTTACAAGTTTCTTCGTTGTACACAAGGGCTTATGATGAATGGTTTACGGAGGTAGCTGATAGATACCTCCAAGACTACTTACCAACTCGCGAAACTTTATATGCTTCTCCTAAACTGAGAGTTGCTGACTGGAGTTTAGAGGTATGGCGGTGCTGGCGCTTCCTAGATTGTCCCACCTTAGTCGATCCAGGAATTTTTAGACCATCGCAGTTCTTTGTATGGCATATCATTCACGATTCTGTGCATATTTGGCAAATGCAAGCTTATGATAAAAAGTGGTCTAACATATTAGCTCCCAACGAGTTTTTGTTTCTTGAAGCACAAGCAATGTCTGTGGAAATAATATTATTAAACCTCATGAAAGAATCTTATATCGAGATTCCTCAGTGGTATCCTTCATCTCAAAAATCAATTATTATTCGACTTTTAATTGGCTTGCTTGAAAGAGAGATAAGATTAGATTTAGATTTAAAAGTACATCTTCACGGACAAAATTTTACAACATGGCTTGATGATATTTCAAGATTGACCAATCTCTCACCGGAATTTTTTCAAGGGCTTACTGCTGAGTTGCTTGGTATGCCTGGTTTTTGTGCAGCTTACACTGTAGTAACTGATAAATTTAAAAACTTATCTCATGAACAACGAAAGATGTTGTTACAAAATTTTCCTAACATCACTTATGAATCTATAGGAACTACTTACTTTCCTTAATCTTATTTGTACTTATCTGCGTTAATCTGCGTGCATCTGCGGTTAAAAAATCCAAGTTCGCAAAAAAATAGAGGGCGAGTTTAGCATAAAACTTAACCCCAAAAGTCAAATTTTATGCTCTAAACCCGCCCTCGCAAAACTCCCTTAATAAGCGTCTTGCAATTCGTAGAAATCAGGGGAAATGTAATCCTTCCGCAGTGGCCAGCCTACCCAATCTTCGTTCATCAAAATCCGTTTCAGATTCGGATGTCCTTCATAGACTATGCCGTACATATCGTAGGATTCCCGCTCTTGAAAGTCGGCTGCTTTCCAAATCCAGTAGACTGATGGCACTCTGGGATCTTCGCGGGGAATGAATACTTTGACGCGGACTTCTTCGGGATGGGAAGCATTATCTGTCAGCTTAGCCAAGTGGTAGACGCTGACTAAATCTTCTCCCGGCCCTTGGTCGTAGGCGCACTGGCACTGCATATAATTAAACCCGTAGGCATACAGTGCTGTTGACATCGGAATTAAGAAGTCCCGATCGACCTTTAATATCTCCACGCCCAAATTATCGGCCGCTAAAGCTTCGTGTTCAAAGCCATTCTGAGTCAACCACTGGGAAACCTTCCCGGCTTCAACAATTGCAGATTCTTGTTCAGCCACGGTTTACCTCCTGTTTTTGTCCTGCAAGCAAAGCCGGCGGTACTGGCATTCCCATTGCTTCGGTCAATTCTTTCGGCGGCGCCATCCGGCCGGGAATTGACAAATATTTGCCGTCCAAAATGTCGTCTACTACTTTCATCTTGTGGGGTCTGGTGTAGTAGCGGTGGGTGGGCAGCAAATTGGCCCGTTCTTGCATGGAATTGTTGGCGATTTTTTTCCGCAGTTTGATAATTGCGTCAATAATCGCTTCTGGGCGGGGGGGACAGCCGGGGATGTACACATCTACGGGAATCAGTTTGTCAACGCCTCTGACTGCTGTGGGGGAGTCTACGCTGAACATTCCGCCGGTGATGGTGCAGGCGCCCATTGCGATGACGTATTTGGGTTCCGGCATTTGTTCGTAAAGCCGCACTAAGATGGGGGCGTACTTCATGGTAATTGTGCCGGCCGTGATGATCAAGTCGGCTTGCCGGGGACTCGATCGCGGTACTAAGCCGAATCTGTCGAAGTCAAAGCGCGATCCGATCAAAGCTGCAAATTCGATGAAGCAGCAGGCGGTGCCGAAAAGCAGCGGCCACAGGCTGGAAAGTCTCGCCCAATTGTAGAGGTCATCCACTGTTGTCAGGATGACGTTCTCTGAGAGTTGCGATGTGACTTCCGGGCGATCGACTGGGTTAATCAGCGCTTTTTGTGATTTGTCAGAACTTAAGACCATTCCAAGGCTCCTTTGCGCCATGCATAGACAAGAGCAATAACGAGGATCGTGATAAAAAACAAGGCTTCGATGAAAGCCAACAGTCCTAGCTGGTTGAAAGCAACCGCCCAAGGATAGAGGAAGACCGTCTCTACGTCGAAGATGACGAAGACTAAGGCGAACATATAATATCGGATGTTGAACTGAATCCAGGCTCCGCCGATCGGCTCGACGCCGGATTCGTAGGTAGTGCGCCGGTCGTAGGGACGACTTTTGGGCCGCAGAACCTTAGACGCCGTGAGGGCGAGGATAGGGACTAGGCTGGAAATTAACAGGAAGCCTAAGAAATACTCGTAGCCGCTGAGTGCAAACACGGTGAATAATTACTGCCTAGGTGAAAGGGTTCTGTAACTTGTCTGTTACATTATATAGATTTTGGGTAGCTAAAATTACGAGTTGGTTGAGATTAATCCTCCATCTTCTGCAATAATTTTTAATGTATATTCTAATATTGTAACTGCCTGTGGAAGACGGGTGGCTGCCTGTGGACGCTAAGTAAGACCATCATCGACGCTTTGTGTCGAACACCCAAGTGGTGTCCCTAACGTGGCATCGGCGGTTGAGACGGGAAACCTCGAAGACGAATAAGACCGTCCTAATATGAGTTTTAGTTGGAAGCGCCAACTCGAACGAAGTTTAGTTGAGGTACTTCACGATTAGCTGACCCATAATTTTGGATTTATGAGCGATCGAGCCACGGAGACTAATACCCTCGATCGGCACGAGTGCCGAGCCTGCGGCTACGTCTACAATCCTAAAAAGGGCGATCCTAAAAATGCAATTGCCCCTGGCACTGCTTTTACAGATGTGACCCCGACTTGGGTCTGTCCCGTTTGCGGGGCGCGCAAGTCGATGTTTCAAAATCTCGGTCAGATGGAAGGGGTATCGGGATTTAAGGCAAATCAGCGCTACGGTGTCGGTGTCAACGGCATGACCGAAGGTCAGAAAAGTTTGCTGATTTTTGGCGGCTTGGTCGTTGGTTTCTTGTTGTTACTTAGTATGTATGGTTTGCAGTAAAACGATTGTGAGATTTTGGCAACGAATTGTAATGTTATTGGCGGCTGCGCTCATCTGTACGAGTTGCAGCACCATCGGTGCTGTGAGTTACAACCCCTGGCAAGTGATTTCCTTGCCGACGGAAGCTAATTTGCAGGATATTGCCTTTACAGGCAATCCTCAGCACGGCTGGGTTGTGGGTTCTGAGGCGACTTTGCTCGAAACCCTTGACGGTGGCACTAGCTGGAAGTCTGTAGGACTGGATATCGACGATCCGAGGTCGCGTTTTGCATCGGTGAGTTTTTCAGGTTCCGAAGGCTGGATTGTCGGCCAGCCTTCTGTTTTGCTCCATACAGAAGATGAGGGCAAGTCTTGGACGCGGATTGCTTTGAGCTCTCAGTTGCCCGGTTCTCCGAGTACGATCGCCGCTTTGGGCCCGAATTCCGCCGAGATGACGACCGATGTCGGGGCGATTTACCGGACTTCCGACGGCGGCAAAAATTGGAAAGCTGTCGTGCAGGATTCTTTTGGGGTAGTTCGCAATATCAACCGTTCTGAAGACGGGCAGTATGTTGCGGTTTCCTCGAAGGGCAATTTCTACTCGGTGTGGAAACCCGGACAAGAAGCTTGGGAACCTCACAACCGCAATAGTTCTCGCCGCCTGCAAAATATGGGCTTTACCAAGGATGGGCGTTTGTGGATGCTCGCCCGTGGTGGTCAAATTCAGTTTAGCGACCCGTCCAATCCTGAAGGTTGGGGAAAACCGTTTTTTCCCGATCGCAAGGCGAGTTGGGGTTTGCTGGACATGGCTTACCGGACTGATAATGAAGTTTGGGTAGCCGGCGGCGGCGGCAATTTGCTGTGCAGTTTGGACGGCGGGAAAACTTGGCTAAAAGACCGCGAAGTAGAAGATGTTCCCGCTAATTTTTACAGGATTGTCTTTATGGGCCCCGATCGCGGATTTGTGATCGGCGCAAGCGGTACTCTACTTAAATATCAAGGTTCAGCGCAAGCTGCTTGATAGTAGAATAGTAATAGAGATTGTCTGTCGATTTGTTGTTGAAAGGAGGATTCTAAATGGCTGGTACAACTGGAGAACGTCCGTTTGGGGACATTATTACAAGTATCCGTTATTGGGTAATTCACAGCATCACCATTCCGGCTTTGTTTATTGCTGGATGGCTGTTTGTGCAAACGGGTTTGGCTTACGATGCTTTCGGAACTCCTCGCCCTAACCAATATTTCACACCGCAGCGGGAAGAAGTGCCGATTATCTCGGATCGCTTTGAAGCTAAGAAACAAGTAGATCAGTTCATTGCCAAGTAATTTAACAAGGATTTGGAAAAATGACGAGCAGAACCCCAAATAATGAGCCAATTTCGTATCCGATTTTTACGGTGCGGTGGTTGGCAGTTCATACTTTAGGTGTCCCAACAATTTTCTTTTTGGGCGCGATCGCAGCAATGCAATTTATTCAACGATAGGAGTTTACAATGCCTGAGCGCGTTCCTAATCCCAACGAGCAGCCTGTTGAGTTAAACCGGACTTCTTTGTATCTGGGTTTGTTGCTGATTTTTGTTTTGGGTATTTTGTTTTCCAGTTATTTCTTTAATTAACTGGTGTCTGAGTTGGCTTTCGATAGTTCCATCGAATTTGTTTAGCTGTAAATTAGTGAGGTGATGGCTATGTTTAGTGAAAGTGGCAGAATTCCTTTGTGGCTGGTAGCTACTGTTGCAGGCCTCGGTGTTCTCAGCATTGTGAGTCTTTTCTTCTACGGTGCTTATGCCGGTTTGGGTTCTTCGATGTAAGGAGAATCAAGCTGATTTTTGGCTTTTAACCCCCCTTGAAAAAGGGGGGTTTTAATTATGCGAAGTTTGTTGGTAAATCTGGGATAACTGTTATCGAAAGTGTGGAGATTTGGGCAAGTTTATGATAATTTAATTTTCTGGTGATATCGGGATTTTTGGTGGTTGGGTGGAGATTTGCTCAAGAAACTGCTCGCCTTGCGGGTTCACCAATAACTCCAAAATTGATCGCCACTAGCCGACGATCGCTAAGAGAGTGTGGGCAGATCGTGAAATTAGCCAAAAGTTGCGAGTAGAATGGTGCAAGAGCCGATCGCTCGATCGTAGTGCACAGCGAAATATGACCCCACCGCCGCCGCCCCGCAAACCTCAAACCGTCTTGGGTGCGATTACCCAAGCAGTCCAGACTATTGCTAAGGTTAATTTTAACCAGCTAGCGCTGAAACCTAATGCCAAAGTACCCGAACTGTGGGTGCAGGATGCGGGTGCAGCTAAAGCTGAGGTTTATCCGCTGTTGGGCGATCGATATTTGTTAGGTCGATCGTCCAAATCTTCAGATATTGTAGTTCGCAATCCCGTTGTCAGTCACGTGCACTTATCCCTGTCGCGGGATAGTCGGCGGCGGACTCCTTTTGTGATCAAAGATGAAGACTCCACCAACGGCATTTACAGCGGCAAAAGGCGAGTTAAAAGTATGTCCCTGCGTCACGGAGACGTGTTTACTTTAGGGCCGCCGGAACTAGCTGCCGCTGTTAGAATTCAATTCGTATATCCGCCGCCTTGGTATTTGCAACTTGTGCGTTACAGCTTTTACGGCGTCAGCGGAATCACCGCTTTGATTGCCGTGTTGGTAGGCATGGAATCCACAAAGTTTCAAGTGCGGCCTCTGCCGAGAAGTATCAATGGCCCCGTGATTGTTTACGCCCGCGATGGGCAAACTCCGCTGCGTCCTCCTCAGAATAACGCTCACTTAGAATTAAAGCAATTGCAGGATTTTTCGCCTTATTTATCCAAGGCGGTACTTGCTTCGGAAGACAGCCGCTACAATTGGCATTTGGGGGTAGATCCGATCGGAGTTTTGCGCGCGCTTTTGACTAATGTTCGCGGGGGAGGAATTCGCGAAGGCGGCAGCACTGTGACGCAGCAGTTAGCTAGGAGTTTGTTTCGAGATTATGTGGGAACTCAAGATTCGGCAGGACGCAAGTTACGGGAAGCTGTAGTTGCCTTGAAACTGGAGAATTATTACAGCAAAGACGAGCTGTTGCTGACTTATTTGAATCGCGTGTTTTTGGGAATTGATCTTTACGGTTTTGAGGATGCGGCTCGGTTTTATTTTGGGAAGTCTGCGAAGGATTTAACTTTGTCAGAGGCGGCAACTTTGGCTGGCATTTTGCCGGCTCCAAACAGTTTTAATCCGATTCAAAATTATCAGTTGGCGGTACAGTATCGCGATCGAGTGATCGAACGGATGCGGGCCCTGGGGACGATTTCTCAGGAAGAAGCCGATCGCGCGAGGCGATCGCGAATTGAGATCAATCCTAAAGCCCGCCAATATCTGCAAAGTACGATCGCTCCTTATTTCTACAGTTATGTATTTGACGAATTGGAGTTTTTGCTGGGGGAGCAGTTAGCCAGAGAAGGCAATTTTATTGTAGAAACAGGTTTGAATCCCGGCCTGCAAAAAGTGGCGGAAGCTTCCCTCAGAAATGCTGTTGAAAATGCCGGAGTAAGTGCAGGTTTTTCTCAAGGAGCCGTGGTAACTCTCAATAGTACAACCGGGGAAGTCTTAGCTTTAGTTGGGGGCGTAGATTACTTAAAAAGTCAGTTTAATCGGGCTACCCAAGCTTTGAGACAGCCCGGTTCTACATTTAAGATTTTCAGCTATGCAGCCGCCCTGGAACGGGGAATCTCACCCGATAAAACTTATTCTTGCGCCCCCCTTTCTTGGGGCGGACAAAGTTACAGCGGCTGCGAAAGAACCAGCGGTACTGCTGATATGTATCGGGGTTTAGCACAGTCGGAAAATGCAGTTGCTTTGAGAATAGCACAAGATGTCGGTTTAGACAATGTAGTGGGAATGGCCAGACGTTTGGGAATTACTTCTGAACTGCGTTCTAACCCGGGTTTAGTATTAGGTGAAAGTGAAGTTAACGTATTGCAATTAACTGGTGCATTCGGGGTTTTGGCGAACCGGGGTTTGGGAAATCGCCCCCACGTAATCAAGCGAATTATTGACAGCAGCGATTGCAAAGATCGAAATGATTTTAACAGTTGCCGGGTGATTTATGACTATCAGAAAGATGGCATTGCCAATCGGCAGTTAGTTTCTGAAGGCGTAGCGGATACGATGACTGATATGCTGCAAGGTGTGGTGCGGGGAGGTACGGGTAGCAGTGCTGCTTTGGGGTTGGGAGAAGCTGGAAAAACAGGTACGACTAATGATAATAGAGATTTGTGGTTTGTCGGTTATATTCCGAGTCAGCAACTGGTGACAGGAGTTTGGTTGGGAAATGATGATAATTCTCCGACTGGGGGAGGTAGTGCAAATGCCGCTCAGTTGTGGGGGGAGTATATGCGGCAGGTGGCGCGTTAAGTCATTAGTCATTAGTCATTAGTCATTAGTCATCAGTCATCAGTCATTAGTTAGTGGTTGGTTGTTAGTTGTTGGCGAGCATAACTAATCGCCAAAAAAGATTTAGCAGTAAGGTGCGCTGCCCGGCGCACCCTACGAGGATTTAGGGGCAATTTCTGCGCTTATTCTACAGTCTGAGAAACGGGCCGACAGCCAGACAATATCGAGTGCAAATTGACGACATTTCCGATTACCGCGATCGCAGGTGCTGCAAATCCGATCGCCTCAACTTGCTCTACAATTGTACCCAAAGTCCCGATCAATTCTTCTTGTTCCGGCCGCGTTCCCCAGCGCACTAACGCTATGGGCGTTTCTGCACTTAATTCTGCTGCTGTTAACTGGCCGATAATGTAAGGCAAATTGTGGATTCCCATGTATACTACAATGGTTTCGGAGCCACGGGCGATCGCCTGCCAATTTACCTCCGGTCGATATTTTCCCGCCGATTCGTGACCGGTGACAAAGGTGACAGAGGAACTGTAAGCTCGATGTGTTAAAGGAATTCCCGCATAAGCAGGGGCCGCAATCCCAGAAGTTACACCGGGCACGACTTCTACAGACACTCCAGCTTTTACCAACTCTTCCATTTCTTCGCCACCGCGGCCGAAGATAAACGGATCGCCGCCTTTGAGACGAACTACGATCGCATTATCTCCAGCTTTTTCTATCATTAACTGAGTTGTTTCGTCCTGCATTAACGAGTGACGCCCTTTGCGTTTTCCGGCATCAATTCGTTCTGCTTCGGGGTTGATTGCTGCCAAAATTTGAGGGCTGACTAAAGCGTCGTAAATCACCACATCCGCGCACTCTAACAAAGCTTTTCCCTTCAAGGTCATCAAACCCGGATCTCCGGGCCCCGCACCTACTAAATACACTTTTCCTAAAGACATTTTTCTTGCTTCCTTTACCTCTTCTGTGCCTCTGCGGTTCATTTTTGAATTAAATTCCCAATTAAGTCTGCTAATTGTACACTTGGGCCTAGAGGATTTGCCAGATGAAGTTCCGTCGCAGGAAATTGCTGCTTTAGCTGTGCGACATTTTTGGCGATCGCATCTGTAATTCCTCCATTAAATAAGAAGTATGGCACAATCCCTATTTGCTGCTGTCCACCACGAACCAAACTCTCAATTTGCTCTTCCAAACTCGGCTTTACCGACCAATAAGCTGTCTGTGCGCCTAGTTTGCTGGCGATTTCCTCAACTGTCGAGTTACCTCCGGGGCGGCGGCTGCCGTGAGATAATAAAATCCATTTTGGCAATAGCAGATTGGGGAGAAAAGCCACCTCTTCCATCTGACTTTTTACCAATTTTGTTAAGCCTGCTTCCTGGGAACCTAAATGCGGGCGCAATGAAATTTTTAGCTTGTCACCAAAAGTTTTTTGGGCAATTTCCACCTCTGCCGGTATGTCTTCGGCGACGTGAACTCCCGGCAATAAAAATACAGGCAGGATTTGCAATTCTGTCAGTCCCAGCGACAGGGTACGTTCGCCAAAACTGCAAATTTGTTCGTGCAGCGGTGCGGGGCCGAGTTCTAAGGTGGCGGTTGCTACTGCTGGGAAGGAGTCAGCCAAATTTTGAGACAGCAGTTGACCGAGGTTTTCCAAAGCTAGTTGAGGTCTGGGGTCGCGGCTGCCGTGAGAGACTAATAAATAGGTCGATCGCAATTTCAATATAGATTGGATGTTAATGTTCGATACGGATTTCAAATAATTATAACACCGTAGGGCGCGTGACTTGAAAAATACTCAACCCTCAACCTGAAGCTTCCGAGTCACGCACCTCTAAGAACTAAAGCAAAGTACCCGGCTTGGAAATTACTCAACACAGGGCTTAAATCTTCTAAGCCGCGCACCTTCTTTTGTCAGGTGCGCGGCTTAAAAATCACTTAATACAGGGCTTAAATCTTCTAAGTCCCACAAGCTAAACAACTCTCAAATTAAGCTTTTGGAGCGGGATCGGCAATGTATTGGAAAGTAGGTTCCGAGTTCCACGGCCCGCGTTCATCCTTGCCATTTGTGGACAAGTTAAAGTAGAGATCCACAGTGGAATCTGGCGGAATATTGCCGAACATCGGATCGGTGAGTTTGCCCAGCGCTTCCAGAGCTTTCATGAACATTTGAGTGTGAGAAATTTCGCGAGTCAGCAGAAACTGCAACGTCTTTTTGGTTCCCATATCCGGTGCTAGTTTAATCAACTCTTCGTAGGTTTGGCGGGCTCCTGCTTCCGCACCGATATTAGCACGCAAATCGCGCACCACATCGCCGCCTTCGTTGACATAAGCTGCCGTCCAAGCTTGACCTTGGCTGTCCAACAAGTGTGGGCCTACGCCACGCACCGCAAACAAAGTGCTTTTGTAAGCTTCTGTTTGGTCAACGTTTTTGGTGTGCATTTCTATGAGTTGACCCACCATTTCTAAGTGGCTGAATTCTTCTATTGCAATATCTTGGAGCATATCCTTAATCCCTGCATCTTCACAGTGAAAAGACTGCACCCAGTATTGCAGAGCTGCTGTCAGTTCTCCGGTTGCTCCGCCAAACTGTTCTAGCAGCAATTGGGCAAAACGGGGGTTGGGTTGGTCTACAGTCACCGCAGCCATTAATTGTTTTTTGTGAAAAAACATGGATTGATACCTCTCTTTAATTCTGTTGCTACAGTCTGAGGATTGCAGACTTGTAGCTGTGTTCACCTTCAGCATCCATTGTGCGACAAGCGATCGCACCGAGCCTCGGTCGATGGATACATCTAGCTCAACAAATTTCTCTGCTTTCCGGTAGAGTTTAAATATGAAATTATACTTAGTGAGTCGGTAGACCGAATTACAATTTAGGAGCAGGATTATTGTCGCACTCGGTTAATTTTGCTGATAGGGCATCGAGGTGTCGCAGCCACTGAATGCCGCCAACCCAACTGCGAGAGGGGAGGTGTCCGATTGGTGCTTGCTGACTAAATTTAATCTGCCCTAAAGTAGTAGCAGAATTGTAGGTTTGCCAGTTGACCCGATCGCAAAATCTGATATAGTCTCCCTTAACGCTTTCATAAATCTGTTTTTGGACGCTGAAGCCAAACCGACCTTGACTGTAGCGCAACCAAAGGCGATCGACTGTTTGCAAATCTTCGCAGGGTAGCTGGTAAATTTGGCTAATTTCTAGCTGAGTACCCGGTGGCTGAGAAAGAGATTGACACATCAAGCCCCAAGTTTCGCGATCGGCTTCTTTCCACTTTTTGTTTGACAAAAAATCTCGCAGTTTGGTATAATTAATTCCCCGTGCAGAAATTAGGGTTGGATCGAGATTTGAAGTATTTGAAGTAACAGATAAGGGAAAAGTTTCTGCGGAATTGGCTACGGCATTTGTGGGTAAAATCGGAGAATCAGGAGTTTGTAGCGCGTTGATATCGGCAGAGTTGTCGCTATTATTAAGAGCAGGAGCGATCGGCTTTTTGGGCGAAAGCAAATTTTGATGGCGAAGATCTAAAGCTGCTTGGATATCTTGCAAAACTTCCGTAGCAAAACTGTAGCGCTGAGAGAGACGAGTTTGCAACAATTTATCTAAAATTTCGCCTAACTCGTCGCTAATACTCGTGGCTTTGGGGAGAAACTCGCGCCACCACCAGCGCTCGTGGTTGCAGTCGTACATATCCAAGGGAGGAACTTGCGTCATTAGGCGAATGCAAGTAACACCTAAACTGTAAAGGTCGCTAGCAGGAAATACTTTGCCGCGCATTTGTTCGGGAGCTACATAATCTTGACTGCCGATGAGCGTTGCTGAACGGAGTATTGCTGAATCAGTCAGCAGTTTGGCAATGCCGAAATCGATCAATACGAGTTTGTTGTCCGATTGGCGGCGGATAATATTTTCAGGTTTGATGTCCCGGTGAATGACGCGCTTCTCATGGATAAATTGCAGCACCGGCAATAAGTCTTGCAGCAGTTGCCAAATTTGATTTTCATCGTAGACACTCTTGTCTAATTCTTGTTTAAGAGTCGGCCCGTCTATAAACTCTTGAACTAAATAAATATGACCTTCTTGTTCAAATCCCGCTAATAATGTGGGGATTTGCGGGTGTTTTCCGAGTTCGTCTAAACGGACTGCTTCTTGCCGAAATAATTCAACGGCTTTGTTGAAAATTTCGGGATCACGGTCGTAAAAATAAAATTGCTTGACTGCACAGGGGGGTAGAGATGGGATGTCTTCATCAATTGCTAGGAAAGTTTTACCAAATCCGCCTCTACCTAAAAGTTCAATCGGGCGATATCGCTGTCTCAGCACCAGGTTAAAGCCGCAGTTTAAGCAAAATTGTGCGGCGTTGGAGTTTTGAGGATTTTGACATTCAGGGTTCACACAGTAGCTCATATCGATTTTAGATTTTAGATTTTAGATTTTAGATTGCACAGAAGACTTTTTTTTAAACGAACCGCGAAGACGCGAAGCTGCGCGAAGGAAGAGGGAAGAGAGAAGAGAGACAAGAGGGATGGTTGATAACTCATGCAGTGTGGGATAAGCTGTCCGGCTTCTTGCGTTGTATTTTTCGGGCGGGCGGGAAACCCCACAAGCATTTCATCTGAGATGTTGCACCATTCTCAATCAGGCTTTTAGGGGCGGGCTAGAAGAGCCCACCCTAAAATAAATTCCTTCTTTGTGGAACAGGCATCTTGCCTGTTCTTAAAAATGGTGCCAGAGGTGAGTTTTATCAAACAGGACTGTAAAATGTAGATGCGCCTGGGCTGATAAGGCTATTTTAATGCGCGGGATCGAATCGGGACGCTGCCAAAGCTACCGAACCTAGGCCCCATGACCGAAAGCATCCAGGATACCCGCCACGTGGTTCATCCGTGGAGACATAAAAAACCTGTATCCGATAAAGGAGCCCCCGAATTTATCCGTGGGGTCAATGCTTCAATTCTAAAATCTAAAATCTAAAATCTAAAATCGATTGAGTGCTGGGGGCGAGATAATTGCCGATCGCACAGGCCGATCGCACAGAGCGAAAATTGTGCTAAACTCTTACTGTGCCTGGAATTTAAGGCACAATCGATCTGTCCGGTTCAGGGACGCTCAAAAATATTTCAAAATATTTTTGCCTTACCCCTAGACTTGTGCTGAGATCTGATGCTATAGTTAAAACTGATACGGCGAGCGTAGCCAAGTGGTTAAGGCAGTGGTTTGTGGTACCACCATTCGTGGGTTCAAGTCCCATCGTTCGCCCTTTTGATTCTAAACAGTTTAATTCGATCGCCCGTTGCCTGTACGGTAATTTGCGATGGTCGTAGGGTGTGCATTGCACACCTTCATCTTTTTTGGGATGTGGCGGTTCTGTCGGCACAAGTTCCGATGTGCTAATCTTAAATCCAATCTAAAATCTAAAATCTAACATCAAAATATGCCATCTTTAGTAACAGAAGATTGGGGATATAAATTTAGTGGCGATCGCACAATTAATAAGTTTATTCGCGATATAGAAGGAGAAGCGACTTTAGGGAAATATTGCGATTGGGAATGTAGAGAGCGTGCGGAAATTCTGATGTCGGAGATAGCTGGCAAATCGCACAATCTTTTCTACGTGCGTCGCCAAAAGGTAAATGAGAGATTTTCTGAAGAAGAAATCTGGGAATTACTCCTTGCTACGGATGGAGATGATTTTGAATTACCCCAATTGTTGCAAAAAGCCGATCGCACTTTGCGGTTGTTAGCAACTGTACGCTGTGAAGACGGAATTGGCGGTTTAAAACTGCTGGATGCTGGTTTGGTGGCGGTTCCCAGAGGGAGGAAAGATGGGTATTCTTTGCCGGTTCAGTTGCGACTTTTGGCTAACAGTAGATCGCCAATTCCTGCAAAGTCGATCGCCCGCGTCCAACAAATGCCATTTTGGGACGACAGACACATACCAACTACCGAACAACTAAAAGTTTGGCATACTTTTTTAAATGTAGAAAAACGCATTGCGGAAGCGCGTCAATTTTGTGTACCTTTCCGAGGACACAATTACGGTTCCGGCTTCAAAATCGTCACTTTTGAAATTGAGCGTAATTCCGCAACTCTTGACGGCTATGAGGAAAATTCCTTAGAATTGGGCGACTTTCGCGAAAGGCTGAAAAAAGCCAGAAATGAAGAAATTATCCTGTTTGATTCGCCGCCCGGAAGCAGAAGCAGCCGCGATGGAGAGACATTGGGTAGCATCGCTGAAGTTGACTTTGAACATAGTAAATTACGGATTAAGTTAGATGTTGATTTAGGATCTCGCATGGCGGGTGGCAGATATCAAATGCCCAAACAAGGATTCTTGTATTTTGAGGCGGCTGGCGATATCAGTCAGATCGAACGCAAGAAAAAAGCTTTAAAAATGTTGACAGATGGCCGCGCTCAAAATCCCTATTTGAGTGAGTTTTTATTCGACTCTTCTCAGGCGAGAAAGCCCGAAAAAATTATTAAATTGGAGCGGGAAAACTTATTAAATCGCAATGCTAATGAGGACCAACTTGCTGCAGTAGAAACGGTGCTTTCGGCGCGGGATTTAATTTTGATTCAAGGGCCGCCGGGAACGGGCAAAACAACTGTGATTGCGGAGATTTGCTATCAAATTGCTCGTCAGGGCGGCAAAACTCTGATTGCTTCTCAGGCTAATTTGGCTGTAGACAATGCTTTGAGTCGGTTAGTGCACAATCCGGCGATTCGGGCTTTGCGAAAGGGAAAAGCTCATAAAGTGCAGGAAGAAGGGCAGCCGTTTTTGGAGGAAAATGCGATCGGCACTTGGCTGCAAAATACGGCGACTGACTGCGAAGAAAAGCTCTCGCAGCGCCTGACTAATGTCAAATCTTTGCGGCAGTTGGTGGCAGATTCAGATCGATTTACCGCCTACTGTGCCGCAGAGAGAGATTTTTTTAATGAACTAAAACACCTGCACGACAGTAAAGCAAATATTGAGGAAAAGTGCAGCCAGCAAGCAGCAGATTATGAACGGAATTTAACCAAAAAAAGCGAGATTGAATCTCTAGTTAGTGGGTTGTCAAATCTGCTGGATGCGCCTAATGTCAACTGGGAATCTCCAGAAGTGGCTGAGTTTATGCCCAGACTAAAACCCTATTCAGAAGGCAATGTTTTAGTAGAAAACTTTATGGCAAAGGTTCGGATTGCCGCTAGCAATGCTATTCAAATAGGGTTCGATCGCCCTGCTTGTGGCGCGTTTGGGATGGCGGTTTGGCTTCAGGAAACTGTAGCAGCGCAAATATCGGAATTTAAGACGGCATTCGATCGCGCTGATGATGTTTGTCACGCTATGTCGGCGGTTGCAGAGTCTTTGCGGGTGTCGCGGCAGATGTCGGATGCTGTGAATCAACTCGAATTGGGCGATCGGCAAAATCAGACACACCGCCAAAATCTCGAACAGAAAATCAAGAATTTGGAACTGCGAAAAGCCGAAATTGCAGCCGTTGTCGTCGCCGTTGCACAGTGGATTGAGACGGCAGATACGGGACTTTATGAAGTCGTGAAAAATTGCTGGGAAACGGGCGCAATGCTCACGGATGATATGGTAGAATTGCCTGCAGGATTGCTGAAAATTGCCCGATCGCTCAAATTGCCGATCGTGCCGCCCAAATGCAAAATCAATTTGCCCGATTTGGATCGGTTGCAAAAGGCGATATCCCACGAAGAAAGCGCAGGTTTTAAGGATATACAAGGGCAACAGTTCCGGTTTAGCGAGTTTTTGCACCTAAATTTGAGTCAAACGCCGATCGTGCTCTCTGCGGGCGATCGTACACAGTGGCAGCAACTAGCCAAAGACTTCGCCAGCTACTCCCAAGTCAGCCAAAGTCAGCGCAAATTTATCATCGAAAAAGCAGCGACTTTCTTAGCTAGCATTCAACAATTTTACAGTCAATCCTTGCAGCCAAATCAGATCCAGGCTACCTTCGATCGCCTAGTCAAAGAATTGCTGCACAGTATCCTCGCCAATGCCCGTCAGTGCGTGGTTCCCCTGAAAACCGAAACCGAACAGCAGCTTATCAAACAGCAACAATTATTAGATAAAATCGGTCAAACATTAAGCCAGCAGCAAATATCCGCCGCTAAACTTCAGGTAGAAACAGCGCAGCAAGAGGCCAACTTAAAAATTAGCGAAGTTACTAATTTGTTGCAAGCAATTGTCCAACAGCCCAATGTACCTGAAAAGTTGCGAATTTTAGCCGAACAATATCTCGCCCAAAAATCGAATATTTGGGAGCAACCGCAGCAGTTTCTCAAGCAAGTTGAGGCTTGGAAAGCAAGCCTAATTCAGCTTGAAAAATCCATTGCTGACTTAGATCCTTTTGGGGTTTTGGAGACAATCAAAAACACTCTTGACGAGCATTTATCCCCGCTGCAAATTGCGGCTGCAACTTCCCAGCAGCAACTCGCCGAACTTCAAGCAGAGTTGAGCGAAATTAACGCTCAACTACAACAGCAACAACCGACAGCAGCATTACTTGTTGAAAGAAATTGGTGGGAGTCAGCATGGCAAACTATCCCCGCTCAATACCAGCCAGAAGTTCCCAATACAGGATTATTTAGTGTAACTTTTCTGAACAAAATTAACCGTTTATTCAAAACTTGGCAGCGGAAATTAGAACAAGAAGAAACAGCACTAAATCGCTCTCAAAACTTTGTAACAGATTGGATTCAAAAACTCCGCAATCCATCAGAAAAAGACCGCAACGATTTAAAGCAAATTTATATTGACAATGCCAACGTGATCGGCATTACTTGCGTGCAAGCTGCTAGTTTCGATTTTACTAAAAACTTTCCCAGCTTTGATGCTGTCATCATTGACGAAGTTAGTAAATGCACTCCGCCAGAGTTGTTAATTCCCGCTTTGAAAGGCAGAAAGTTAGTATTAGTGGGCGATCACCGACAATTGCCGCCGATGTTTAATCAAAGTACGATCGACGATATTGCCGAAGACATCGGTTGTACCGGAGACGAACTTAGCTTCATAAAAGAATCTTTGTTCAAAGTATTGTTTGAAACGGCCAGCGACAGCATCAAAAAAATGCTGACAACTCAATACCGAATGCACCCACAAATCATGGGCGCAATCAATCAGTTTTACCAGCAAAAGCTCAACTGTGGCATTCAGGAAGCAGACACTAAACGCGCCCACAACCTCGCAGGTAGAATCATTCAGGAGAATAATCACATTCTGTGGGTGAAAACCCCCGTGGCACAAGGGTTTGAAGAGGAAAAACAGGGTACTTCGCGGTTGAATGTCAAGGAAATTGACCTGATCGAGCGTTTGTGCGAACAAATGGAGACAGCTTGGCAGCCCAAAGTTGCCGATGGTGAACCACCGAAAGAAATCGGAATTATCACTTTTTATGCTGCTCAATTAAATGCAATTAAAGATAGAATCGAAGGAGAAAGATTCCCTGCTTTGAGCATCCGTACTGGTACGGTTGACATATTTCAAGGCATGGAAAGACCTGTAATTATTGTTAGCACAGTGTGCAATAATGTTAGGGGCGATATTGGATTTGCTAAGGAACCGGAACGGGTGAATGTGGCATTTTCCCGCGCTCAAGAATTGCTGGTAGTTGTCGGCTGCCACGATTTATTTACCCAACAAACAGGTACAGTGGGAAAAATGTATCAGGAAGTTTCAAAAACGGTGCGTCACTGCGGAGGTTTTGTAGATGTTTCTAGCGTCCTCAACTAAACCAATAGACTCGAATTTAAGTTCGCTAGCCGAACAAATTGAGCAACAAAATCCGGGTTTGTCTGTGTTGGCGGCGCGTCAATTCCGCTTCGCAATCCGCCAAACTCCGCTGGAGGTGGCGGTTAGCGAACCGCGCGAGTTTAACGTGTTGGAAGAGTTCATTTTGCGGGCGGGTGTTGAGTTTCAACCTGCGCCAACTTTGAAGGAATTGGCGGATTTGCTGGGGTTGGACGAGATTTTTGTGAAGACTACGGCGGCGACTCTGGTTAGTTTGGAAAGCTTGGAGGTGGCTGAAAATGGGAAAATTGCGATTGCCCCCCAAGGTAGAAATTTTTTCGAGAAAGGTGCGGTTAGTCGATCGCAAATTCAATCACTTTATGCCATTTCCGATCCGCTGAATCAAACTCTTACCTTCAAGTTCGATGCTTTAGCCGCAGAATCGGTCAACTTGCCAGATTTAGCAGATTTAGTTTCGCTAGAACATAAAATTACTGACCTTGCGGATTTAAGTATAGCAGAAATCCAGCCGTTAATTCAAGATTCCGGCTTAGGAATTCACTCCCCACAAAACGGCAAAATTGTCTCAGAGTGTGCTGTCGTCGGCGACGATTTAGATATTTGGCAAACAGTTTCGATTTTTGTGTTGCTAGATGCGATCGAAAATAAAACTACTATTCAAGCCAGACAGGGAAAACAAATATTAGAAACAGCTTCAAACTTGCTAAACGAACTTGAATCGCAACAAAAACTTTCCTTGAACGACTTATGCAAATTAACAGAAGATGTCATCTTGCAAGAACAAGAAATTATCCCCGTCCAGAAAACTCCTAAAAAGCCATCTAAGAAGAAACCCAAGTAAACGATATGACGAGGACTCAAGTCCTGATTACGAAGTGGTTTGTCTTGAGGACTTTAGTCCTGATTAACTGATATCTTGCACCCTTCTCCATTACTTGTTTAGGAACGGGCAAGATGCCCGTTCCACAAAACTTGATTTTATTGTGGAACGGGCATCTTGCCCGTTCTGGAAAAGATTACAACATATAATATATTAACCAACAAATGAGGTAATTGTGCAATGGACAAGCTAGCTCAATATCGTCAATACGTTCAGACATTAATGAGCCGTTATGCCGAAGAAGATGTTTCTGATGATGAAGTCGAAGTGCAACTAATCTTAGACACAGAACGAGATCATTATCAGTGGATGAATGTCGGCTGGGAACACTTAACCCGGATTTATCAAACCATCATTCACATTGACATCAAAGATGGAAAAATCTGGCTTCAGCAAAATTTGACAGAGCAAAATCCTGCGGAGGAATTAGTTGCAATGGGAGTACCGAGGGAGGATATTGTTTTGGGATTGCACCCCCCATACAAACGACCGTATACTGATTATGGTGTAGCGTAAAATGTCAAGCTAAAAAAAACAGAATACTCAGATACCCGACTTCGCCAAAGTTGTCGGGTATCTACTTGGCCCTACTAAGGAATGAGAATTAAATAACTTCCACTCTTGAAAGTGGGATGGGCGGGACGCCCATCCCACAATAACAATTAAAATTGTAAGTTATTTAATTCGCGATCCTAAGCCTTGACGCATTTCAGCATCCGTAAAGTAGCCGCCGCCGCGTAATTGCGCTTTGCAGAATTCTCGAAAACAAACCGAGCCCAATTTCCTTAATAGCGGCAGCAACAGAACAATAAGAAGACATTTGAGTAATAATAGAAGCAGCCCAATAATTCTGAATGTCTGAAAAAGTTTTAGACGGCTCTTTAGCAACTAAATTTGGCTGCATTCCCGCCGACAAACCAAATTTCGCCACTCGACGGCGCACCGCCATCAATTCAGCGCGAGTGACGGGCTGCGTAGGTTTAAAAGTTCCATCTTGATAGCCGTTAACTATCTTGTTGTCCCGCGCAAATAGAAGTTTTCCGGCACTCCAGCGGGAAATATCAACCTCGCTATAGGGACGGATAGAAACATGGCTAGGAAAGGTGATATTAGCACCTTGTATTCCTTGAAAGGATTCCCAAACTAAAGATACCAATTGCTCTCTGGTAACAGCAAGTTGCGGTCAAAAGGTATTATCTTGAGAAAACCGGGCTACAAACCCAAGGCCCACAGCTTCTTTAATTTCGGAAGCGTAGATATCATCGGTAGCTATCTCCGAATTGTAGAAAAGCCAGTATTGCCTACGGTATTGGTATTTCCTGCGGTATTGGCTGCGGTATTGGCTGCGGTATTGGTATTGGCTGCGGTATTGGTATTGGTATTGGCTGCGGTATTGCTTCGGTATTGCCTCCAGTATTGCCTCCGGTATTACCTCCGGTATTGCCTCCGGTATTGCCAATTTCTCCCGGTGCGGGTTCATTGGTAGTGAAATAAAAGTGACCTAATGTGCGTCCTTGGTAAGCTCTTTTACTCAAGCGCCAAGCAGGATCGAGACTGATTTTCATGAAGTCGTTAACATCGCCGTTTGTGCGACCGATAATCACCGATTTACCTTGGTAATCTACCGGGGTTCCCATTAGTAGAACATTACCATCAACAGTTTCCAAAGTCAGGGTGTATTTTAATGCTAAATCGGTGCCGGCCATGCGAATTGAAAAGCCGTTGCTGTCAGTTGCGCGGCCACAAATACCGGTGAAATCAAAAGTAACTAATAAGGGATCGACTTTCACGGGATTAGAGCCACTTTCGCTCCAGCATTTTCGCTTGTCAGATACCTGTTCTACAATTAGCAATTGGTAGCCGCCGAAAGGGCGAGGTTGGGCGATGACAATTACTCGGTCTTGGTTAATGTCGGTTTCGTCAAAAGTAAATGCTTTAGCCGAACCGATCGCCCCGATTGTTAAAATTGCTGAACCTGCCAGTGCGGCGACTGTTCGTACAAGTGAATGTTTCATGATTTTTCCCTATTGGCTCCTTATGCTGATGAGACTTATCTAGAATATAAAAAAGTCGCCCTCTTCCAACAACAAGATAGAATTTTACCATCTCTTGTTCCGGTGGTACCAAGTGCGATCGATCGGCGATCGTCAAATTGGTTCGTAGTGAAAACTCAAGTCCGAGCGAATTGTATGAGGACTTGAGTCCTCAGTACAAACTTATAACCGTTATTTTACCGAGGAACTTGATAAGCTGTTCGGCATCTAAATTGTATTTTCCGGGCGGGCGGGACGCCCACTCCACAAGAATTTGATGGGAGTTGACAGTAAAATTTAGATGCGCCTGGGCTGATTACTTGCGGGAAACGATCGCACTATTGGGCAAAAAAACGGTGCGTTACACTCTTGTTAACGCACCCTAAAACAAACATTCAAAAAGCGCCTTTCCTGTCTAGCGGAACATACTACTTACAGAACTATCTTCGTGAATCCGCCAAATAGTTTCTCCGAGCAAATTGGCTACCGAAAGCACCGTCAACTGCTCAAAACGGTTCTCTTCCGGCACAGGAATTGTATTCGTAACAATTACCTCTTCCAAAATCCCGCTAGACAAACGCTCGATCGCCGGAGGCGAAAACACCGCATGAGTAGCACAAGCATAAACCTGCCTCGCACCCTCGCGGCGCAACAATCTCGCGCCCTCAGAAATCGTGCCCGCAGTATCGATCATGTCGTCCACCAAAACAGCAGTTTTGCCCCTGACATCACCGATGAGGTTCATCACTTCTGCCACGTTGTGAGCTTGGCGGCGCTTGTCAATAATTGCCAGGGGAGCATCACCAAGCTTTTTGGCAAAAGCTCTCGCCCTAGCGACTCCGCCAACATCCGGCGAAACCACAACAATATCCGTCAATTGCTTGCTCGCCAGATAATCCAAAAGCACCGGCGAACCGTAAACGTGATCGAAAGGAATGTCAAAATAACCTTGAATTTGAGCCGAGTGCAAATCCATCGCCAAAATGCGACCTGCCCCAGCTTCCGTAATCAAATTAGCCACTAATTTTGCAGTAATCGACTCTCTTCCGGCCGTTTTGCGGTCAGCCCTAGCATATCCGTAATAGGGAATGACAGCAGTAATTTGTCTAGCCGAAGCGCGGCGACAAGCATCGATCATAATTAACAATTCCATGAGGCGATCGTTTACCGGACAGCAAGTTGGCTGAATCAAGTAAACATCGCAACCCCGAATCGATTCTTGAATTTGAACGTAGAGTTCCCCATCAGCAAACCGCTTGCGAACCATCGGCCCCAAATCAATCCCCAGATAGCGAGCCACCTCTTGGGCGAGGGGAATATTAGCAGAACCGGAGAACAGCCGCAGACGGTCATGAGCGGAAACCGGCGGCTCGGGAAGCGGAAGCGGTAAAGTAGCAGAACGGATCACAGCAGGCCTCTTGCAGGACGTTTATTCCATCGCTATCTTACCATCTGAAACTAGAAATATTCAGCCAATTTTTTAATACATTTAACTTTCGGGGCGACCACAAGTGTTAGGTTAGGCGAATTGAATAGGACTTGCAGAAATATGTCCGAGAAACCGGGTTTCTAGCCCACATTCGACACCTTCAACGGTCACAATCGGTTTTTACTTATTTTTATCCAGCAATAAAACTATAAATTATACTAAAATACCGTAGATTAACGGATAAATTACTTTTAAAAGGCATAATTTATTACTTTAAAGATAGAGTTTTCTGCGTAATTATGCTGTGTGACACCCCAGGGCGTGGAATGTGGGCTCTAGCGACCTCTGTACTGGCAGAAGTACGATCGCACTTGTGCCCCTGCGCCTAAAAGTTCTGGCGAGAGTCAATTTGGGGCTGAGGCTGCAAGCGCAGCCACCCCAAATTCAGTCGAAAGCCCAAGGCATCCGGGTTCAATGCGATAAAAAAGCCACCAACAGGCAATAAAATTGAAAAATACTGTAAAAAAAGTTAAGAATCGGAAGCACACTTCAGATTTTTGATATCGGGCAAAGCAAGGTAGAAATCGATGAGCTTAAGAGAACGCATTGACGCAGAAATCAAAGCAGCCATGAAGTCCAAGGACAAAGTTCGCTTGGAAACAGTTCGCGGCATCAAGAAATTTATTCTCGAAAAAGAAGTCAGCCTCCGTCCCTCCGGGCAAGACACGCTGACAGAAGCTCAAGAAATGGAAATTTTGATGCAAATAGCCAAACAGCGCCGGGATTCGATCGAACAATACCGCAAAGGTGGCCGCGAAGATTTAGTGGCACAAGAAGAAGCGGAGTTGGCAATTGTTGAAGAGTATTTGCCGCCGCAGATGTCAGATGAAGAGGTGAGTCAAGTCGTTGACGAAGTGATTGCGTCGGTTGGCGCTACTTCTGCAAAAGATATGGGCAAGGTGATGGGCAAGGCAATGCAGCAGCTTAAGGGCAAAGCAGACGGTAACAGAATTCAAGACATGGTGAAAGCAAAGCTTAGTCCTTAGTCATTGGTCATTGGTCATTGGTCATTGGTCATTGGTCATTGGTCATTGGTCATTAGTCAGAACGAAGAAGGTAGGGGCAAACCCCCCGTGGTTGCCCCGAATTAAATTTGCAAAAAAAACTGGTTTCTCAAAGTTGCGTAAAAAAACGTAAAATGCTAACTTTGGTCGGGACTGGGAACTAGAGACAGTGAAGTATGCTATGAAGCCTTAAAGACGTAGAAGTCTATGTCTGTGAGCGATCGTCTATTTTTTAACAGTTTCAACTTAAACTTATGCAGCCACCTATTGCTATTGGAACTCTCCTACAAAACCGCTACCGCTTGGTAAATATTTTAGGTCAAGGAGGATTTGGCCGCACTTATTTAGTAGAAGATTTGGGGCGGTTTCAAGAACGCTGCGCGCTGAAGGAATTGATTCCGGTGCAAAGCGGGCCTTACGTTTTGGAAAAATCGAAGGAATTGTTTCAAAGAGAGGCGACAATACTTTACCAAATTGGGCACCCACAAATTCCCCAGTTTCGAGCAATATTTGAAGAGAACCAGCGTTTGTTTTTAGTGCAGGATTACGTGGAAGGGATGACTTACCGCGAACTAATGCTCGATCGAACTTCAAATGGTCGCAGCTTCACTGAAGCCGAAGTCTTGGTATTCATCCGGCAAATGCTGCCGGTACTCGCTCACATCCACGCCCGCGGCATCATCCACCGCGACATCTCCCCAGAAAATATAATTCGGCGGGAAAACGACCAGATGCCGGTGCTGATTGACTTTGGAGTGGTGAAGGAACTTGCCACCAAAGTCCAGTCTCCCGAAGGAACAGCCCACGCGACAACAGTGGGTAAAATCGGCTACGCGCCGATGGAACAGTTGCAAAGCGGGCGGGCAACAGCTAGCAGCGACCTCTACGCTTTAGCCGTAACGGCGATCGTCCTGCTGACGGGCAAAGAACCGCAGGAATTGCTCGATCAAACAACGCTGCAGTGGAATTGGCAGCAGCAAGCGCAGGTGAGCACGGGTTTGGCTTTGGTGCTGAATCGGATGTTGAGCCGATCTCCGGGCGATCGATATCAATCTGTCAGCGAAGTCGCCCAAGCACTCGACGCCCAAACTAATCCTAAACCTAGCCAGCCAACTGTACCGCCCGCGCCCCCAGTGGTGCCGACAAACCCTTCGCTAATAGCAACGGTGGCGGTGGGCAGGCCGCCAGAGCCCGCCGCCCAGAGTTCCCACCCGCAAAACCAGCCAGATCCGTTAAGTGAGCCTGTTGGCGGCTCTTTTTGGGACAATCCCATCGCTGCGATCGGACTGCTGACGGGCTTAGTAATCTTGACTGGCTTCGGTTCCTGGGCTTTAGTCGGCTCATTTCTCAACAATTCGCGGCCCAAACCCACTCCGACAGCGCCAGCAGTCATCAGTCCGACGCCGACACTAACTCCGGTACCAAACCCGCTACCTTTGCCAACCCCAACCCCCCAACCTTTGCCAACCCCAAGCCCAGAACCTTTACCAGAACCAAGCCCAGAACCTTTACCAGAACAAAGCCCAGAACCTTTACCAGAACAAAGCCCAGAACCTTTGCCGGAACAAAGCCCAGAACCTTTACCAGAACAAAGCCCAGAACCTTTGCCAGAACAAAGCCCAGAACCAAGCCCAGCGCCAACTCCGACACCAAAACCGACGCCCGCGCCGACTCCGGTGCCCAAACCGACCCCCAAACCGGCGCCCGCACCAACACCCGCACCCAAACCAACACCCGCGCCGTCCCCAACACCAGCGCCAACACCAGCGCCAACACCCGCACCAACACCGGAACCTGCCCCAACACCCGCACCAACACCGGAACCTGCCCCAACACCCGCACCGTCACCGGAACCTGCCCCAACTCCTGCACCGTCGCCGGAACCGGAACGGGAACCCGCACCGGAACCGGAACCAGCACCAACACCCGCACCATCGCCAGAACTCTAAACTTCTGGCAAAATTCCCCTAGACTGATGTTGAGGCCAATTATTTGTTAGCTATTTGTCAATGAACTCCTTGCTAATTGCTGGAACTGATACCGACGCGGGCAAAACTGTTTTGACCAGCGCTCTGGCTGCTTATTGGCAAATGTATTTTCCCGATCGCAGTTTGGGAATTATGAAACTCATGCAAACAGGAACGGGCGATCGCGAACTCTACACCCGTTTGTTTTCCCTCGACCAATCCCCCGAAGAACTCAATCCGCTGCACTTTGATGCGCCTCTAGCACCACCAATTGCCGCCGAACTGGAGGGGAGACGTATCGAACTCGAAAAGGTCTGGACGGCTTGGCAAAGCCTCTCTGAACGCAAGGATTTTGTGTTGGTGGAAGCTTTGGGAGGACTGGGTTCGCCTGTAACGCGGGAACTGACGGTGGCCGATATTGCCAGGGATTGGCGGCTGAGGGGGGTTTTGGTAGTACCTGTGAGGTTGGGGGCGATCGGGCAAGCTGTGGCGAATGTTGCTCTCGCCAGACACACTGGTTTTAAGCTCAGAGGAATTGTGCTCAATTGCGTTAAAGCTTATTCTGAACAAGAAATTGCCGATTTAGCGCCCCTAGATTTGATCCAGTCGCTGACTCAAATACCTGTGTTGGGTATTTTGCCGCATTTAGATGACCCGACTGACCTTGCTAAATTAGCTAAAGTTGCTTCAGATTTAGATTTAGAGCGGTTACTACCAGGGGTTAATTTAGTTCCTCAGACTTCTAAATAACCCTATTCTAAACACCTCTATTTCTGATTCTTCTCTTCCTCTGCGTACTCTGCGGCCTCTGTGGTTAAAAACTAAGATTTTATTTTAACCGCAGAGAGCGCAGAGAGCGCAGAGAAAGAGAAGAGAGAGTTTCACAAATTGTTATAAGGAGAATGAAAAATGGTTTCTACTTTACCGAATTTAACTTCTGTCGATTTATCTCAATTGCGGCTGGAAATTAGAAATTTGCAGCCTCAGCTAGTCGAATGGCGTCGCCTTTTGCACCAAAAGCCGGAGTTGAGTTTTGATGAAAATTTAACGGCGCAGTTTGTCTCACAAAAGTTGCAGGAATGGGGCATTGATCATGAAACTAATATTGCTAAAACTGGTATTGTCGCCACTATAGACAGCGGCAAACCGGGGCGGGTTTTGGCAATTCGGGCGGATATGGATGCTTTGCCGATTCAAGAAGAAAATGAGGTGGATTATCGATCGCAGCATGATGGAATTATGCACGCTTGCGGTCACGACGGCCACATTGCGATCGCCCTCGGTACTGTTTGTTATCTCGCCCAGCACAAACACAGCTTTTCTGGTAAAGTAAAATTTATCTTTCAGCCCGCCGAAGAAGGGCCAGGAGGCGCAAAACCGATGATTGAAGCGGGAGTTTTAAAGAATCCTGATGTTGATGCGATCGTCGGCTTGCATTTGTGGAACAATCTACCTTTGGGCACTGTAGGCGTCCGCAGCGGCGCGCTGATGGCGGCTGTGGAAGTTTTTGACTGCACGATTTTTGGCAAAGGTGGACACGGCGCAATGCCACATCAGACTGTGGACTCGATCGTAGTTACAGCCCAAATTGTCAGCGCTTTGCAGGCTATTGTCGCGCGGAACATTGACCCGATCGACTCAGCGGTAGTAACTGTCGGCAAATTCCACGCAGGCCACACCCACAACGTCATTGCCGATACCGCTCAAATCGGTGGCACGGTGCGCTATTTCAATCCTGCATATCAAGGTTATTTTGCACAGCGAATCGAGCAAGTAATTGCCGGAATTTGTCAGAGTCACGGGGCAAATTACCAATTAGATTATTGTGCGCTTTACCCGCCAGTTATTAATGATTCAAGAATAGCTGAATTGGTGCGCGACGTTGCAGAAGCAGTTGTCGAAACTCCTGCGGGAATCGTTCCCGAATGTCAAACAATGGGCGGCGAGGATATGTCGTTCTTTTTGCAAGAAGTCCCCGGTTGCTATTTCTTTTTGGGTTCGGCAAATCCAGAGAAAAACTTGGCTTACCCGCACCATCACCCGCGCTTTGATTTTGATGAAACTGCGCTGGGGATGGGTGTAGAAATGTTTGTGCGGTGTGTGGAAAAGTTTTGCGTGATGTAAATCAGGCTTTCAGGGGCGGACTAGGAACAACGGCCCACAAGAAAATTTAGTTTTTCTAGAACAAGCAAATTCATGTCTTGTGGAACAGGCATCTTGCCTGTTCATGAAAATGGTAAAACATCTCACATCTTGCACCATTCTCGATCGGCCTTTTATGGGCGGGCTAGAAGCCCACCCCACAAGAAAATTTAGTTTCTGTGCAACAAGCAAATTCATGTCTTGTGGAACAGGCATCTTGCCTGTTCACGAGAATGGTACAACATCTCAGATATTACTTAGTTTGAAAGATATTCTGCACCATTTTTTTATCTACACTCGCCGCCGCCTTATCCAATTCGGCAATCTCCCCGGAGTCCAACTCCCACCCCAAAGCACCAATATTATCCATCGCCTGTGCCGCAGATTTCGCCCCCGGAATCGGAATAGTTTCTTTGCAGATACACCAGTTAATTGCTATCTGGGAAACAGTCTTGTTTCTGAAGGCCGCTATTTCTCGCAAACACTCCAAAAGCGATCGCATTCCCGGAAGTAGCTGCTTGCACGCCAAACCTCGAATACCTTTAGGAAGAGATCCATTTTCGGAATATTTACCAGTCAGCAAACCCAAGGCTAGAGGACTGTAAGCAATCAATTTTATCCCCAATTCATCGCAAACATCTTTCAATCCGAGTTCTGTCACCGGATAGGTGGAAAGTAGCGAATATTGCACTTGTAAAGTAACAATAGGAATTTGGCGATCGCTAAATCTTTGATGCACCCATTTCAGCCGTTTCGGCCCGTAATTAGACAAGCCCACTCCCTTGACCAATCCTTGCTCGTAAAGGTCAGCCAAACCATCTAAAAGAGCCCCCTCTTGCCAAGGAGCGTAATTTGCTGTAGACCAGTGCATTTGCACCAAATCTACATTTTTTCCGAGGCGCGCCGCAGAGGCTTTGCCAGCCGATATCATTGATTGTCGCGTCAGTCTCCAAGGATAAGCAGCCAGTTTTGTTGCAATACAAATACTGTCTTTGTTTGCACCTTGATATTGTTGAGAAAACTGCCCCAAAAGCTGTTCGCTGCGTCCATTTAATTTCCCTGTTCCGTAAGAGTCGCCGGTATCGAATAAAGTGACACCGTTACTCACACAAAGATTGAAAACGGCTTGCAATTCTTCGTCCATACTTTCATTGTAGCCCCAGAGCAATCTGTTGCCCCAAGCCCAAGTGCCACAGCCCATTTTTGGTAGTAAAATTGTTTCTTTTGTTTGCATTTTTTTGATGGTATTTGTTGGTAATACGGATATTTTATAGGAAAATAACTCGGTATCCCCTAGCCCCAAGTAGAGCTGTTTCATTCTGCCACGGGCCGCCAGGGACTCAAGTCCCTGTCTAATAGCATAAGTCGGTTAAAACCGACTCAAATAGTAATCTCTATTTTGAAAATTAGAGTTACACATATATTCGGCGCTAACTCTATACAAAAACAGCTTTGATAGAATGGGTACAGTCGTCTTTAGACGACTTCAGCTATGAGACAGGGGTTTAAACCCCTGTTGGACTGTTGGACTGTCGGACTACTGGCACACCCTACAAAATTACTAATGACTGATGACTCTTTAATTCTTTTACGTGGTTGGTGATGGCGAAGGTGCGCTGTTTTTGGTAGGTTCCTCTGGCTTAGCTTTGGGGTCTGGTTTTGGTGGCGCAGGCGGAGGGAAAGTCGCCGCGCGTCTGGGTATTTGTAGCGCTGTTCGGAATGCAGAAGACGGGAAGAAACCGCTAAATTGAGAAAGTCGGACTGCTAGAGGTTCTGGTGCATATTCCCACAAGCTTTCGTAGTAGAAGAAAGCGACACCTAAGCCGTATCCTTGGACTGCTTGCACCTGAGATTTAATTTGCTGAATCGGTACGGGGTTATTTCTCAAACCAGTCATAATCCCAATTCCGGTGGGAATTTTTTGCTGTGCTTCTTGCATTTCTGGACGGTTAATCTTGCCCACAAATGATTCTAAATTGGGACGGTACACTTGCACAATTAGCTCGTCGGCAATATCCAAACGCACCCAAGCCAGCCAATCTTGCAGGTGATGTTTGTAAGCAAACTCGTAGTAATTGGGAGAAATTGAGAAAATGGCATGGGGTTTTACTGCTTTGACGGCTTGATTTAACTGGGACATAAAAGCGGTAATTTTATTGGCTCGCCATTGCACCCATGCTGGGTTTTGAAAATCTTTGGGCGGAGCTTTTTTTGTTTCTTTGGTATACAAAGCAACTGTGTACTCATCGTAACCAAATTCAGACGGCAAACTCATGTGGTCGTCAAATTGAATGCCGTCGGCCTTATATTTAGTGGTGATTTCTAGTACGAGTTCGGTAATGAATTGCTGAACTTCGGGATGAAAGGGATTGAGCCAAACTACTTCGCCACCTGCACCAGTTGATGTTTGGCTACCGTCCTGTTTTTGTGTCAGCCAATCGGGATGATTTAAGGCTAATTCTGATGTGGGAGGAGCCATGAAACCAAACTCAAACCAAGGAATTACTAGCAGGCCTTGGCGGTGAGCTTGAGCGATTAAATCTGCGATCATATCTTGTCCCTCTAACCCTCTGTAAACAAAGGGTTGAATGTCTTTTTGCTGCGCTACATCGCTGGGATACATTGCATAGCCAGAATTCCAGACAACGGGATAGATTGTGTTGAAATTTAACCGTTTGAGTTTGCTGACAGCATCTCCTAGTTTGCGACGATCTCTGAGGATGTCTTTGTCGTTTGTCGTCATCCAAACGCCGCGAATTTCCTGGCGGGGTTCCTGGGCGATCGCCGGAATGAAGTGGTTCGCCAGCAATACTATAATGAATGAGAGGGCAAACAGAAGCGGGAAAAGAGTTTTAATCGATCGCTGCCAACTGCGCGGAATGATGCGTAATGTCATAGTTTTGAATGGTGAGTTAGCTATTGAAACACACCCCGACATAATTTGGTGATAAAATTTGCTCGCTCTACAGTCTACAGCCATTTGCCCTGAATGTGGAATAGGTTAACTGAAATGGGTGCATTGATGTTATGCGATCGCAACTGAGTTCCGTATAATCTCGGAGACAGATGGTAAGTGACAGCATTCTGTCTAACTGCTGGGAAATCAATTACGCACTGCAAGCCTTCCTTACCGGACAGTGCGGCCCCAGGAGTGCAAGTGCTGTACAATATCGGGGAAAAGAATATCTCGATCGAACATCTGTAATTGTGAAACATTTAGTGTTAATTGGCGGCGGTCACAGTCATGCTATCGTATTAAAAATGTTCGGTATCCAACCGCTGCCCGGTGTGCGTTTGACTCTGATTAGCGACGTGCTGCAGGCGCCTTATTCGGGGATGCTGCCGGGGCACGTTGCCGGGTTTTACGATTACGATCAATGTCACATCGATTTGCGATCGCTCGCGGAATTTGCCGGGTGTCAAATATTGATCGATCGGGCGATCGCGATCGACCTTAACAAAAATTTAGTTATTTGTCAAACTCGTCCTCCGGTTAATTTTGATGTGCTTTCGGTGGATATCGGCAGCACTCCTGCGACTTTATCTGTACCGGGTTCCGCAGAATATGCAATTGCAGCTAAACCCGTACCGGAGTTTTTAGCTAGCTGGAATCAGTTAATTTCCGAAAGGCAAAACTCTCTCCAAAAACCGCTGCGGATCGCCATTGTAGGGGGCGGTGCAGGCGGCGTAGAATTAGCATTAAATATGCAATCTCGATTGGGGAAGTCCGATGGAAGTCGTCCCAGGGAAGAAAATTTAGAAAATTCATCATCAGAAATTCATTTGTTTCATAGCGGTGCTGAATTAATGCCGGGACATAACAAACGGGTGCGTCGCCGCCTGAAAGAAATTCTGATTAGTCGTGGGATTAAACTGCATTTAATGGAAAAAGTTAGTGCTATAGAAAAGCCAGAAACGAGTGACATAGAAGATAATCAAGAATGCCCGATGCCCAATGCCCAATGCCCAATGCCCAATGCCAAAATTTCCTGTCAATCAGGTTTAGAATTAGAGTGCGAGATCATTTTTTGGGTGACACAAGCATCGGCAGCCAATTGGATAAGAGAATCCGGTTTAGCAGCCGACTCAAACGGCTTTATGCAAGTCAACGATTGCCTGCAATCAGTCTCTCACCCCAACGTATTTGGGGCGGGAGATATCGCTGCGATGGTTAATTATCCGCGTCCCAAAGCAGGCGTGTTTGCCGTGCGTCAGGGCAAACCGCTGTTTGAAAACTTGCAGCAGTTTTTATTGGAAAAACCGCTGAAACCCTTTGCACCGCAGGAACAATACTTAGGGTTAATTGGTACTGGAAATAAAAGGGCGATCGCATCTCGCGGATCTTTCATGTGGGAATCACGGTTGTTGTGGTACTGGAAAGATTGGATCGATCGCCAATTTATGCAAAAATTTAGCAATCTGCCCAAAACCCGCAATACCAAATAGCAATACATTCAGATATTCTCCAGTCTTCCTCAGCGTTCTCTGCGTCCTCTGGGGTAAATAAAAAAAGTATTATTCAAAAACCCTTTAAGCTTGCTATAGTAATATCAGAAGTCAGAAAAACTAACTATGTTCAGAAAAATTGGATTTGGGCTGCTTTGGATTGCATTTATCACCTACGCCTTTGTATTTGCACCACCCGACAGCCCAGAAAAAACCATCACACTAATTACCAATATTTCCACAGGCAAAATAGCAGACATCAACCCTTTAATTGTAGCGTTATTCAACCTCATGGGAGTCTGGCCGCTCATCTACAGTTGCGTCTTATTTGCTGACGGCAGGGGCCAGAAAATACCTGCATGGTTATTTGCCACTTTATCCTTTGGCGTCGGCGCCGTTGCCTTGCTGCCTTATTTAGCCCTGCGCGAACCTAATCCAGAATTTCCCGGTCAAAAAAATATCTTTTTAAAGATATTAGACTCCCGTTTTACTGGATTTTTCTTAACATTAGCTGCTGTTGGTTTAGTTGCCTTTGGCTTGACAAACGGCGATTGGTCTGATTTTATTCAGCAGTGGCAGACTAGCCGCTTTATCCATGTAATGAGTTTAGATTTTTGTATGCTTTGCCTGCTATTTCCTGCCTTATTAGGAGACGATATGGCGCGCCGAGGAATGCAGAACTCTACAGCATTTTGGGCAGTAACATTAGTGCCGCTGTTCGGGCCGCTGGCTTATCTGTGCACGCGCAAACCCCTGCCGGAAACTAATAGTAAAACTGTTACAAATTAGACAGCAGTGCTGGTAATTTTCAGTTTAATCTAGAAATCCATCACAAGTAATCAGACAAGAAACAGGCAAGATGCCTGTTCCACAATAAGTAAGTAAGTTTTATTTTGGGGAGTAGGGGTTGGGCTCCTAGCCCGCCCATGAAACACTGATTACAAATAGTGCCAAATCTGAGTATTAATCTAAATAATTATCTCCCAACCTCTAGCAAATGAAAAAATTTCCGATTGTTGGCATCACAACATACAACCGCTGTCCAGCAGGCGAATATCGTTTAAATGGAACTTATATTGATGCAGTGCAGGCGGCTGGTGGCATTCCGATTTTACTGCCCCCCAATCAATTAGATCCGGCTAGTATTTTGGATGCAGTAGATGGTTTGATTTTTTCCGGGGGCGGAGATATCAACCCAGAACTTTATGGCGGTTATGTCGATCGCACAGTTTACTCGGTTAATGCAGAACGCGACAATTTTGAATTAAGCTTAGCAAAGCTAGCTTTGAAGGCTGACATACCTGTGTTGGGGATTTGCCGGGGAATGCAAATGTTGAACGTAGCCAGCGGCGGCAGTTTGGTGATTCACGTACCGGATGCTTACGGAGATGAGGTTAATCACGGATCGGGAATTCCGCCACGTGCGATCGAGCATACCATTCAAATTGAGCCAAACAGTCGGCTAGCAAAAATTATGGGAAAAACTTCAACAACAGTTGTTTCCTGGCATCATCAAGCAGTGCGAAAGGTAACATCCGATTGGCAAATAGTAGCCGATGCACCTGACACTTTGGTAGAAGCAATGGAGCACTGCTATCACCCTTGGATGATAGCAATTCAATGGCACCCAGAAATGTCACCCAACTGTTCGTTCAACTCTCGAATTTTTCGGGCTTTCGTAGAAGCAGCCGCTTCAAGATTGATAAATTCTACCAAGTCAGCATCAAAGGCAATTCCGACATTTTTATAGTCACTTATTCTTGATAGTCAGTATCTATTTCAATATCCAGGGTATCTTCATCTATTCTGACATAAAGAACATTCGGGCGACAGCAAACCTGACAATCTTCGATATAAGATTGTTCCATACCACCGCTAATATCAACAAAAGTTGTACTCGGTTCGCCGCAGAAAGCACAGTAATATTCAGCCGTTGTTTGCATCTTTCTCGCACTCTCTTTTTGTGACTTCGTGGCGGTAGCGAAACATATCTGTTAACCGCATTTCTACCCACCAACCTAACAGCAAATCGACAATCGGGCCGCCCGGTATCGAAAATGCGATCGCATCTGTCAATCTAGTGTGGCCATTTTCTGAGGTAAACTCGTGTCGGTGAGTCCAACGTGCCATTGGCCCCTCAGTTTGTTCATCAACAAACAAGCGATATTGTTCGCACTCAGTGTGAGTCGCCACCCATTTTACAGGAATCGGCCCCAATAACAGGCGAAATTCTGATACAGCACCCACATCGAGTCCCCCTTCGCGGCGAATGATTTTCACCGGTTGCCAAGGCGGAGTCAAAAGTTGCAGAATGTCCGGCCTTTCGTGAAAGTTCCAGACTGTTTCAACGGTGGCATTAATTAGGGATGAATATCGAAAATTAGGCATTTTCTAGATTAAGTTAAACAGTTATTTCCGATCGCCTTTCAGCATTTGCAGTATTATCCTCTGTATCAGTACAAACAGCAACTGTTAGTTTCAATCCCAAAGCATTCAGCCAAGTTCCCAGATTATAAATCGCATCACTTCCTTGCTGCGACAGCAATTCATCCAGTTTTTTTAAGTGCAATTCATATTGTTCAGGAGTCATTTTTGGTTGACCGAGAGCTTCTGCTACATCGCCCAGAGCAAGTTTCAGCAATTCAGGTTCCGGGTCGATTTCCTCTATAGTCGCCGTTATATAGGCGGCTGACAATGCCGGGTTTTTTCTCAGAGATTCAATCAAAAACGGATGATCTGGAATACTTTTAGCCATTGTTTTAAATCCTGTTGTAATCTGTCCAGTATTCTTTTGCTTGGAGGATATCTCGGTTTTGAGTGCTTTTATCTCCACCGCAGAGGAGAAGCACAATTGTTGTTCCAACTTGCCCAAAATAGATTCGGAAACCAGGGCCATAGTCTATTCTGAGTTCGCAAACTCCTTCTCCCACTGAACGATAGTCTCCCAAATTACCAGTAACAACCCGATTTAGCCTAGATCGAATCTTGGCTTGAGTGTTTGTATCTTTGAAGGAATCAAACCACTCAGCGAAAGGTACTCTGCCATCTGAGGTGACATAACGCTGAATTTCCTTGGGTTGAACTTCTGGCATAATTGTATTATAGTACGTCGCTCCTTATTTTATCTTGTTAAGTTAGCTTTCAATCTACTTACTTGCAAAGATGCGATCCTCTTCGTTGGCGTAGCCCCCGTAGGGGCGGGCTTCGCTAACGCACTTTCGCATCCGCTATTTCCTAACTCGTCAACTGCAAATCCTTCGTCCTAAAATGACTCATCGCCTCAGCCAAATGCTTCTTCAAAGTCGCCTCCGGTAGCGGCCCTTTTAAATGACTCCAAGGCAAAACCTGATCCAATTCCCACTCTTGAAAAACATAAAAATCCATCTCCGGCAACTGTCCCCGCAACTCCTTAAACGCCCGCCGATAACTGCCCAAAGTATCGCCGTAATGCCGCACTAATTCCAACAGCCGAGACAACCGCCGATCGCCCTTTGACAACAACCCCTGAATCACCGACCAGTTATAGCTTTCAGGTCTAAATTCTAAACCTAACTTCCGCAATTCTTTATCTAAAAATTTCAGCCTCTTCTCCGCATCTTTATTCACTCCAAACCACTGAAAAGGAGTGTGAGATTTCGGGACAAAAGTGCTGCATCCCAGAGTCAACCGCAAACCGGGAACAGCTTTTCTAATCGCCCGCATCATGGCCACCGTTTCCTCTAAATCCTCCATTTCTTCGCCGGGAATTCCCGCCATCCCGTAAAGTTTAATTCCCTTTAAGCTACCAGCTTTAGCATTGCTCGCCGCTTGGATAATTTCGTCATTTGTGAGTTTTTTGTTAACGATTTTGCGGAGGCGATTGCTCCCGCTTTCCACCGCAATTGTCACAGATTTGCTGTCTCTGTTTGTCAAAATTTCGGCTAATTTAACTGTCACCGTATTCGTCCTTACCGAAGAAAGACTCAGCCGCACGCCGTCGTATTTCGGATGATTCAAATGATCCAGCAACGCTTCAAATTCCGGGTGCTGAGTGACCGAAGCACCCAACAAACCCAAACGATTAGTCACAGCTAAACCCCGATCGATCGCCGGAATTAACGAATCCTCCAAACTCGCAGTTCTAAACGGCAAAGTCAGATAACTTGCCAAACAAAAACGGCACATTTCTGGACAACTACGAACCACTTCCACCATGTAAATATTTTCCCAAGCAGCTTTTTCTGTCACCACAGTAGAAGCAGATAAAGTATTGCCGCGGTACGTCTGTTTTTCAACCATACTGGGAATTTCCGAATCGACAGGCTGAATCGATTTAATCCCCTCAGTCGCATCCAGATAAGTTACTTCGTACAAACTGGGGACGTAAACTCCCGGAACTTGGGCTAAATGCCGCAATTTAGTTTGTCTGTCGGCGGTACGGACTTCTTTACAAGCATCAATAAAATTGTCAATGAGATGTTCGCCATCTCCCAGCAAAATCACATCAAAAAAATCGGCAAAAGGTTCTGGATTAGCCGTAAAAACCGGGCCACCGCCGAATACTATGGGATGATTATCCGTTCGTTTAGACGCCCAAATCGGAATTTCTAGAGATTCCAATAAATTGAGAATATTTACATAGTCTAGTTCCCAAGAAAGCGAAAATCCCAGTAATTCTGGATGTCGGGGAAGTTGTTCGCGGATATCAGTAAATAAACGGCCCACTTCAATATCCGATCGCACAGCCAAAGTGGCCCACACTATCTGATAGCCGAGACTGGTAATACCCACCGTGTACTCGTTGGGAAAAGCAAAAATAGTCGGGATAGCATCAGCATCGGGGGTTGCTGGGGCAAATAGTAAGCGTTCTTGGGCAAATGGATTAGGATTCACGGGCAAATTTAGTTTTAACAATAGGTCTGTTCTTATCTCATTTTAAGCCATTTCCAAAGTCATTGTAGGGTGCGTCAGGGTTGAATGTGGCGACCACAAACTAAGGATCTCCCCGCTGACGCACCCTACAGTTAGTTAGCTGTTACATCCGTTACATCCGAAGAAAGCGAATCGGTTGGCGAACTTCCTTCTTGCTTCTTCAAATTTACTCTGAAATAGAATTGCGATCGTCCTGACTTTTCGGAGTCGGCGGTTCACTGTGAAAAGTTGCAATCAGCAAACAGATAATCCCAGCATTAATAAACACATCGGCTAGATTAAATACGGGGAACCGAATGATCCGAAAATCGATAAAATCTACAACATGGCCCGAAACAAATCGATCGATCCCGTTCCCCAGTGCTCCCCCCAAAATCAAACCGTAGCCAGCTTGTTCCCAGCGGTTAATTCGTGGCCCAAACCAAGCCAGCACTATCAATCCGACACTAACGGCCAAAGACAGCCACCGCAACCAAATCGCCCCGCCATTGCTGAAAAGACTAAAAGCCGCACCGGTATTAACAACATAAGTGAAGTGAAACACCCCAGGTAACACCGCCTGCGTCTGCGGAGGAACCGTCAAGTCAAAATTTTGCACCACCCAAAACTTAGCCAGGTGGTCTAAAACTAAACTGATAACAGCAGCAACCCAGAACAAGGGATTTCTTTTAAAACGCATGAATTAAGCAATAGAAAATGGGGCATCGGGCATGAGAGAATTTACTCCAATCTCACTTGTCATTGCGAGCAGAATGCAGTGGGTCAAAGCAATCCCAGCCGCAGCGCGATAACTCTCCCGTTGGGAAATGATAGTATAACCTTATTTTGCACAATTACCAATCCCCGATTACCAATTCCCAATTCCCAATTCCCAATTCCCCAATTAATAAAACATCAAGCGGCGTAAAGTAAATGACAGCACTGCGATCGCACAAACTACCGCCAATTGTCCCGGCAGAGGATAAACCGAATATTTAAGAATCTCATCGAATAAAGGTGTTTTTTTTGCCGGAGGCAGCCAGTAAGTAAAAATTAGATAAATTAAGCCGATCGCGTGAACAGTGAACAAACCGCACAAACAGCTAAAAGCCATAGATTCCAGCCGCGAAGCCACCTTAAAAGCCACCCAGCCGCACACCCAAGCACCAGGCACAAAACCCAGCAAATACCCAAAACTCGCTTCTTTGAGATAGCCGATGCCGCCGCCTTGAGAAAAAACTGGCCACAAAGTTAATCCTAATGCCAAATAAGCAATTTGCGAGAGAGCCGCAGCATTTTTCCCCCCCATGCAGCCTACTAGCAAGACGGCTCCAATTTGATAGGTAACACCTAAAGAGTACGCCTGAAGTCCTCGATCGTCCCACAACCCAATAGGAATTGTGACAGATGCAGGCAAAAAAGTGCCTCCTATCGTCAGGAGCAAACCAATAACAGCCCAGATTAATTCAATAGGAGCAGGCATTATAGCAGAAGGAAGAAGGAAGACCGAAGTTGCAATCGACCGTTTATGTTTGTGCAATTAAGAACGTCCTAACCGTCAGGGCGGTTGCTATATCATCAAACGGCATTCCTCAGAAGGTATTTGTCCGATGCAAGCTTCAATGCCCCCAGCTTTTAAATTCTTAATAGTAGCACCACTGTCAAAATAACCACCATTGTATGGTTTTCTGGTTCTCAAGCCTGGATATTGTGATAATTTAATGGGGAATTTTTCGCGATCGGGCGATCGAATCCTGGTTTCCGTACAAATCTATTTTGCCTTTATCTTAGAAAATCACCCTTGTCAAGCTCATCAATTAATTAATAATATTAATTAATATTAAATTGCCATTAAGTGTAAAGATTCTTAACCTAACCTTTACTTTTGCGCGCTATGCTGATGCGGGAGACCCATATAACGATCGCAGATTTTTTATACCTATGCTTTTTCGTCTCAACTTGATTAATTCAAACCGTCTGACTACTGCAATTTCCGCTATGGCGATCGCCCTCAGTGTAGCAGCTTGCAGCAGTCCCAGCACAAACACAAGCAGCACCACCAGCCCCGGCGACACCGCAGCATCCCCCGGCGCATCCCCCGTTGCAGCCACCGGCACAGCGGAAAACACCAAACTCGCCCTAGCCTCAGACGTAGCCATCACCGCAGCCGGCGCCTCATTCCCCGCCCCCCTTTACCAGCGTTGGTTTCAAGACTTCAACAAAATCAACCCCAAAGTACAAATTAACTATCAATCAGTAGGCAGCGGCGCCGGAGTCGAACAATTTACCAAAGGCACAGTAGACTTTGGGGCCAGCGACACCGGCATGAAAGACGACGAAATCGCCAAAGTTCCAGCAGACAAAGGCGTAATCTTGCTGCCCATGACAGCCGGCAGCATCGTCATCGGCTACAACCTGCCAGACTTAACCGAACCACTGAAACTGCCACGGGATGTTTACGCAGATATCTTCGCCGGTAAAATTACCAAGTGGAACGATCCCAAAATTGCAGCCGCCAACCCGACCGCTAAATTGCCAGACCAAGCCATCACCATCGTCCACCGTTCCGACGGTAGCGGTACCACCGCCGTCTTCACCAAACACCTGAGTGCCATCAGCCCCGACTGGAAAAGTGCAGTAGGCGACGGCAAAACAGTAGAGTGGCCCGTAGGCGTAGGCGCAAAAGGGAACGAAGGCGTCACAGCTCAAATTCTGCAAACCGTAGGCAGCCTCGGCTACATAGAATACGGCTACGCCAAAAACAACAATGTCAAATTTGCATCTTTGGAAAACAAAGCAGGCAGCTTTGTCGCACCTACCGACGAATCAGCTTCTCAAGCTTTAGCAACTGTGCCGATGCCGGAAAACCTGCGAGCATTTATCGAAGACCCCGAAGGCGCTCAATCCTATCCAATTGTCACCTACACTTGGATGCTCGTCCCCAAAACAGTTACTGACCCCAACAAAGCCAAAACCATCGAGGCAATGGTTGAATACGGCTTGAATGAAGGTCAAAAAGTTAGTTCCGAATTGGGCTACGTTCCTCTGCCCCAAAACGTTAAAGAAAAAGTAGCCGCGGCCGCTGACGGCATCAGCGCAGACTACAAGATTGAGGTTGCCAAATAGTAAGAGAAGTCAGTGGGCAGTTGACAGTTGGCAGTTGTTAGTTGACAGTTGGCAGAGGGAAAAAAGGAAGAAGGAAGAGAGATATTTCTGTAGGGGCGGGTTCACCGACAATAATTGCCTAAAATCAATAATCTGATAAACCCGCCCCACCCAACGGTAAATCGCCATCTACCTCTTTCAAAATACAAGGGTCAGGTTTTACCAGAAATATTTGTTGAAAAGTCAGGGGATTAATAAACCCGCCCCTCTGTGATTTTATTTATCGTCTTTCTTTCTGCTTCCTTCTAGCTTTTTCCGAAACAGGCTATTTTCGGCTACTATATATTTGGTTTTTTTTTCTATGATTTCAGATAATAACAGCGCTCAATCACAGAGCCGATCGCGCTCTGGGGCAGAAAAATCCTTAGACCAAGGCTTTATCTGGCTGACGCGGATTTTGGGCATAGGAGTTGGTGTAATTTTGCTGGTAATCGCGCTCACCGTTGCTTATCGGGCTTTACCGGCGATTCAACAGTACGGTTTGGGCTTTCTGTTTGGCAGTGATTGGAATCCGGTTAAAGAAGAGTACGGTGCGCTGCCGATGATTTACGGGACGATCGTCAGTTCGGCGATCGCGCTCCTAATTGCAGTACCATTAGGAGTAGGGACTGCCATCTTCTTGAGTGAAGATTTTTTGCCGCTGCCAGTGCGTACCGCTTTAGTTTTTTTAGTAGAACTTTTAGCCGCCATTCCCAGCGTAGTCTACGGTTTGTGGGGAATTGCTGTATTGATTCCCATGATTACCACTCTCGGCAAGTTTCTCAACGGCACTTTCGGATGGCTGCCGATTTTTAGCACCTCGCCAGTGGGCCCGGGAATGTTACCAGCAGGAGTAATTTTGGGAATTATGACTTTGCCGATTATTACTGCCATCTCCCGCGACTCTTTGGCAAGTCTCCCGCCCGATTTGCGGCAAGCATCTCTAGGTTTAGGAGCTACTCGGTGGACAACAATTTTTAGAGTGCTCGTACCGGCGGCTTTTTCCGGTATTGTCGGCGGAATTATGCTTGGGCTCGGTCGCGCGATGGGAGAAACAATGGCTGCGACTCTGTTAATTGGCAATTCCAATCAGTTAAGTCTTTCTGTGCTAGCTCCGGCAAATACTATTGCTTCTCTGATGGCAAATCAGTTTGCGGAAGCCTCCGGGTTGCAAGTAGCAGCTCTGATGTACACTGGGCTAATTCTGTTTATTATGACACTGATTGTTAATATTTTAGCAGAGTGGATTGTTTCTCAAGTAAGAGCGAAGTACAACTAGAAGTTTGCCGCCATTTCCTACAGAGTTTTAGTTTATGTCAAATAGCGTCTCCGATGAGAATCCTTTGGTATCGAAAACAGGCAGTTTAAAGAAGGTTAAAAACAGCCCGCAAGCGCTGTTTAGTCTGGGGATGACTGTATTGGCTGGAGCTAGTCTAGCCATCACTCTGCTGCCTTTGTTTGCAGTTCTTTCCTATGTCACCGTACAAGGTTTCAATCGCCTGAATTTAGACTTGTTTACCAAGCTGCCACCGCCGCCCGGACTATCGGGAGGCGGTATTGCTAATGCAATTCTCGGTACATTGATGACGGTGGGAATTGCTTCTTTAATCGCTGTTCCTTTTGGTGTATTGGCAGCCGTTTATTTGTCGGAATTCAGCAGCGGCCAAATCGCTCGCTGGGTGCGCTTTGCTACTAATGTCCTCAGCGGCGTTCCTTCGATTATTGCAGGGGTATTTGCCTACGGTTTGTTCGTGGTAAATATGGGAGGTTTTTCGGCAATTGCAGGGGGTGCGGCGCTGGCTGTGCTGATGTTGCCGACGATTGTGCGGACTACTGACGAAGCTCTACAAATCGTCCCGCAAGATATTAGATGGGCCTCGGTTGGTGTGGGTGCTTCTAATTATCAAACGGTGTTGCAGGTGGTTTTGCCTGCGGCAATTCCGGCTATTTTAACGGGTGTGACACTGGCAATTGCTCGCGCGGCTGGAGAAACTGCTCCTTTGATTTTTACGGCGCTGAATTCGCCTTTTTGGCCTGCTGGATTTGATAAGCCAACTCCGAGTCTTTCGGTTTTGGTGTACAACTTTGCAACGGTGCCTTTTAAGGCACAGAAAGAATTGGCTTGGGCTGCATCTTTGATTTTGGTGTGTATGGTGTTGCTGACGAGTATTCTTTCTCGCTGGGCTACTCACAAAAAAGTGTATTAAAGGGTGAGTTTTAAAAATGCCTTCATGCACTTATGGTGAAGGCCGAATGTAACCCAGGTCTTGAGTAAAATTTGAGAGGATTTTTACCTGTATGATGATGGATTTAGACAAGCAAACGGAAACAATTTTACGGACAGAAAATATCAATATTTTTTACGGCGCTTTTCACGCAGTTAAAAATGTTTCAATGGAGATTCCTAAAAATCGCATTACTGCGTTGATTGGGCCGTCTGGCTGCGGTAAAAGTACAATTCTGCGATGTTTTAACCGCCTCAACGATTTAGTTAACGGTTTTCGTTTAGAGGGTAGAATTGATTACTACGGTCAAAATCTTTACGATTCTGATATTGATGCTGTAGAGGTGCGCCGCAAGATTGGGATGGTATTCCAAAAGCCGAATCCTTTCCCGAAGTCGATTTATGACAATATTGCTTACGGTGCGAGGGTGAACAATTATAAGGGGGATATGGATGAGCTGGTGGAGAAGTCGCTCCGCCAAGCTTATTTGTGGGATGAGGTGAAGGATAAGTTGAAGCAAAGCGGTTTTTCTCTTTCGGGTGGCCAGCAGCAGCGTTTGTGTATTGCTAGGGCGATCGCGATTAATCCTGATGTAGTGTTAATGGATGAACCTTGCGCTTCTCTTGACCCGATTTCTACGATTAAGATTGAGGAGTTGATGCGGGAACTCAAGGAGAAGTATACGATTGTGATTGTTACTCACAATATGCAGCAGGCTTCGCGGGTTTCTGACCTGACTGCTTTTTTCAATGCTAAACTTTCTGACGATGGGAAGCGGTTTGGCTATCTTGTGGAGTGTGACAAGACTGAGGTAATTTTCCAAACTCCGAAGGAAGAGTCTACTTTAGATTATGTGAGTGGCCGTTTTGGTTGAGTCCCCGACAGGTTGAAGCCTGTCGCTACAAAAACGAAGTCCCTATCTAGGAGACTAAAAACATTTAATTTGCTGAGTATGCTAGCGACAAAAAAAACTGCATAAAACTTTTCTGAATTTAGAATCCCGCTTTCTTGGAGAAGGCGGGATTCTGGGTTTTATGTTTAATAGCTCGATCTGAGATGTTGCACCATTCTCAATAAGCTTTTTAGGAACAGGCTTTCCGGCCTGTTCCACAAGAAAATTCACTCTTTGTGGAACAGGCCGGAAAGCCTGTTCTTGACAATGGTGCAAGATGTGAGTCTATCGCACTTTTTGCAGATACAAGCGGCTGATTTTTGTGAAGAAATGCTCGAAGAGTTCACATATTCTTCATCCAATGCTTAAACAGGTTTTCTTTGACCATACTTTGCCGCATAACTTCGAGCAAGTATTCCTGAGCTTGGTCTTGGCTTAACCTTTTGACTTCTTCGCGCAGCACTTGAAGTTTGAACTGCTGTTCCATGCTGAGGCTGGTTGTAGGCATATCCATAAATCGCTCCTCCAGTTTGCTGAGATTAATGCGAAATTGATCGGAATGACGTTTCGCAGAATTTGTTGTGTCTCCTACATTGTAAACTATCATAACATTCCCTTGACAATATGTCCAAAGTACACATTTTAAGACTAATTTGTGTAGCAAAAGTACATCTAAGTGGGGGGAGCTCTATCATAAAAAGGCGTCAAGACCGGGAAGCATAAGCCAAAGGAGATAGTTTGTATGGATGCAATGGAGTTTTTTCAAAGCAGCGCTGGGGAGTGGCGATCTCAGCGCAGCACTCACCACCTCGCTTTCCGCCAAGCGGAGATTGGGGATTCAAATATTCAGGTAACGGCGCTGGGTGCGGATGACGCGCGAGTGGCCGATATTTGCAAGATGCACGAAGTCGATCCGAGCCGGGCTGCTGGGGGGGCTTTTGTGACTTGGCACGGCTCGATGGCGTGGGATAAGGATGATGAGAATCATAAAGGGTCTACAGTGTTCGCGATCGTCCCCGATCCTGAAAATCCCCGGCAGGGCTTGATGTTGCGCGAACGGGGCTATGCGGAAATTGTGCCGGTGGCTGGCCGTTTTGAGATGGATGATGAGGATGGGCTGCTGCTGATTACGGAATACGAGACGATGAGTTCGATCGAGCGTTTCTGGTTTGCTAATCCGAACGTGCGGATGCGGACAAGTACCGTAAAGCGCTTTGGCGGTTTCAGCACATCGACTTTTTGTACCGAAATTCGGGTGCAACCAGACTCGGATGCAACATCAGAAGCAGCAGGAGATCAAGTACCCGCTAGCGAGTTTTATTCGGCTCTGGGTTGGTAATTTGGCTGTTGGATGTTGACTGTTGACTGTTGACTGTTGACTGTTGACTGCTGACTGTTGATTGTTGAGTGTTGACTGCCCACTGCCCACTGCCCACTGCCCACTGACAACAGTCAACTGACAACTGACAACAGTCAACAAATGTTACAGATTGTTGCAAAAATTCAGGAAAATCAGATTTAGATTGCGGGAATCCCCTAATCTGTATGTTGGTTAGTTGTATCCGTTATGCTGGCAGCTCACGGTGTCAACTATTTCTGAAATTTGAGATAACGGAGATTTTAACGTGGCGCTACCTTTGATAAACTACGCCCCCAAAAGCCAAAACCAGCGCGTAGCTGGTTTTGAAACAGGGAGCGACGAGCAGCCCAGAATTTTCACAACTGAAAATGTGCTCTCGTCTGGAGACATGGAAAATTTGATTTGGGCTGGATATCGCCAGATTTACAGCGAACACCAAATCCTCAAGAGCAACCGCCAAAAGTCTTTGGAGTCGCAACTCAAGTTCGGCCAAATTACGGTGCGAGACTTTATTCGCGGTTTGGCGACTTCTTCTCCTTTCCTAGAGCGGAATTACCAAACTAACAGCAACTATCGGTTTGTGGAAATGTGCGTGCAGCGCATTTTGGGCCGGGATGTGTACAGCGAGCGCGAAAAGATTGCTTGGTCGATCGTCGTAGCCAATAAGGGGCCTCAAGGCTTTATTGACGAGTTGGTCAATAGCGAAGAGTACCTGGATAAGTTCGGCTATGACACAATACCTTACCAGCAGCGCCGAATTTTGCCTCAGCGAGTTGGAGGAGACACTCCTTTCAACTTGAAAACGCCCCGCTACGGTGAGTACCACCGTTCGCAGCTTGGCTTCCCGCAAATCATCTGGCAGACTGGCGTGCGCCGTTTTGTTCCTCAAGAGAAGCAACCGAAGGCTGGCGATCCGTCGAACTATTTGGGTATGGCGCGCAATATGCCCATGCCTGCTACTCCGCCCCAGCGCGTGCCTCTAGCTAATATCAATATCGACACGATGGTTCCCCGTCGCCGGTAATTGATGCTGCCCTGATGCGATTATTTGTGTCGGGCGATCAACTGAATCGATCGGCTTTTAGCCTGAAAGAGTTTTGAGTCTTGAGTTTTGAGGTTTGAGTTTTTTGCTAAACTTGGAATCCAAAACTCAGGGCTCATAATTTTTGGGGAAAAAAGGAAGTTCGGCAACGAGCAATCTACAGGATTTAACCGATAAATATTAGACTTGAATTGAAGCTATTCTTTGCTCTCCTATCTTTAAATGTATCTGCGTTCATCTGCGTGCATCTGCCTTCATCGGATCGCGAATTAAATAACTTACAATTTTAATTGTTATTGTGGGATGGGCGTCCCGCCCGTCCAAAAAGGAC